>JARRPY010000029.1:0-12916 GCA_037382425.1 Deltaproteobacteria bacterium | reverse complement strand
TGCGGGCTGTCTTTGATGGGTGCAGGTTCACTCATTCTGTCCTCCTTTCACCCGAAGGCGGTATCCTCGCTTTATGGGCCTTAAATGGTCATCACCGGTCGCCGGGTTCTCGGTTTTTTCCTTGACAGGGACCTTCACTTCATTGATAGTTACCGGCCAGGCACTTATATTACCTACGAGTAAGGTACAGCGCGGACAACGGGGACGTCAAGTATTTTTTGAGAGATGAAAGGCTCTGAATCATGGCGCAAAGCGCAAAACTCGATTTTAAGGCCCAGACCAAGACCCTGCGCCAGCAGATGATCATTGATTCGGCCATAAAGATCTTTCACCAAAAGGGCTATCGCTCCGCCACCCTCGATGATGTGGCAGAAGATCTGGGTGTGACCAAGCCGGCCTTATATCATTACGTCTCTTCCAAAGAAAACCTGCTGTCTCAGATTTACATCCAGGCCCTGGAGACCTTTTTCGGGTATATCTATGAGATTCCCGGCATGGCACTCTCACCCGCGGAAAAAATGAAGCTGTTCATCCGGCGGCATCTGAAGACCGTGGTCATCGAGAACCTGGCCATGTTCTCGGTATTTTTCAGCGAAGAGGGTCAACTGCCCGATCCCGACTTTCAGCGGATCCGCGAGGAAAAACGAAAGTTTACACACGTGGTAGAGCAAATCATTGAGGAAGGGATTGCCGAAGGCAGCTTCCATCGGTTGAATCCCAAGCTGATGGCCTATGCCGTCATCGGCATGTGCAATTGGCTTTACCGATGGTATAAACCCGGATCCAGCCCTTTCTCGCCGGACGAAATCGCGGATCAATTTGTGGCGCTTCTCGAGAATGGGTACCGGGCCTCTGAAGGGCAAAAAGGGTTAAATTCCGAGGTGGGCGAGGGGCATTCGCAGCAAAATCAGTCCTTGGAGCGAAAACGGGATCTCTTCGATGAACTCAAACAGGGCACGGATCAGATCTCGGCTTTGATCAAGGAACTGGAAATGCTGATATGAGAAACCCCGACATCTGAGCGGGGGGCGTGCCCTTTCAGGAAGGACGGCGCTTACATTTTCTGGAGAATTCTCATCTCTTCTTCGCCTACAACCTCCATGAGCACTTCTCCGAGTACTTTGGCGTATTTTCCTACAAAACGCATGCACTCATTACGTGTGCCGTCCACGTTTACCAGAATTTGTCCTCAAGAGCCGAAAGATACAAAAGTGAAAGACTTCCTTGCTATTTAGACTTTTGAGAATCACGTTGCCTCAATCCTCCGGCGAAGGCGCGATGGTCTCTTTTTGGAACCCGATTAGAATATGCTTAGTTCGATCTCATAGACCTCCATTCAGGATCCATTGAAAGACAGCCCCATAAGAGCCGATGGCGACAGTGTCCTTCGTTTGGTAGTGCACCTATTTTCCGGCTGTTTGGTGCCCAGGGGGCGTGGCGTGGGCCTCAAACCCATGTTGAAAGCGGCGTTTCAAAAAGAGATCATCGCGCCCCAAGGTCAAGCACTCAGGACTTTACAGAATTCCGAATACCTTTTCATGTGGCCTGCAACCTACCCATACGCCACAAATTGACCAGGGTCGTGGCCGCCCGCTCCGGGCTCGGGAAATTGACCAGGGCCCCGGCTTGTTCCAGTTCCTGAATCTGATCATCCCACACGCCGGGAGGGGCTTGGATACAGCACAATAACGGCTTTTCCTGCCCCCAATTGATCAGGAGGCCCCTGATGCCTTTGAGCACGTCCACGTTGGCCGACGCAAACATGGTCAACAGCAAAATGGCGTCCACCCCCGGGTCTTGCATGACGGCCCGGATGATGCCACCGATGGCCTCTGAATTGTACCAGGCGGGTCCCATATCCACCGGGTTGGTGCGCAGCGCAAGGGGAGGGAGGAGGTCGTTTATGATCTCCTGAGTGCGATCCGTAAAGGAGACGATGTCCAGCCCGTTTTCCTCACAGACGTCGCACGCGGCCATGGACGGGCCGGCCTGGCCGGAGAGTATCGCCACGCCAGATCCTTGGGGAAGCGGAGACAGGGCGAGGGCCTTGGCGGTGTCCAGCAGGGTCTCGCTGTCTTCGATGTGAAGGATGCCGCCCTGGGCAAAGGCGTGGGTATAGACCGAATGGCTGCCGGCCAATGACCCGGTATGGGATTTTGACGCGGCATCGCTCACGCTGCCCCTGCCGGTCTTATATCCGATGATCGGCTTTTTCCCCCTCAGGGTCTTGGCGGTCCGGACCAGTGTCGCGGGGTCGTCAATTCCCTCCACATAAAGGACGATGACCCGCGTGTCGGGGTCGTTCGCCAGATATTGGAGCATCTCTGGAAAGTCCACATTCAGGCGATTTCCGAGCCCCACAATTTTACTGAACCCCATATCCGCCCGCATGGCCAGGAAGCCGAGCAGGTGGGATATGCCGCCGCTTTGGCTTATGAGGGCGACGCCTCCCGTTTTCAACAAAGAGAACTCCGGCGTGAAGGAGGCGTTGAGACGGGCATGGAAGTTGATCATGCCGAAGGTGTTGGGACCGATGACCGGCATATCCGCTTCGTCGGCAATGCGGGCGATCTGTGCATGAAGACGGCCTCCGGCCGGATCATCGATTTCTTTGAACCCCGCGGTAATGAGCACGACCCCCTTGACCCCTTTCCGGGCGCATTCGTTGAAAATGTCGGGCACGAGTTTGGCGGGGAGCACCACAATGGCCAGATCGATGTCCCGGTCATAGTCGGTAATGGTGGGATACGTTTTCCGTCCCATGATGTCTTTTGAGCCGGGGTTGACCGGGATGATTTTACCGCCAAAACCGCCGTTTAAGAGACTCTTCATGACATGGAACCCCAGTTTGTCCGGCTTTTCGGACGCCCCGATCACGGCAACCGTCCGGGGGTCGAACAGGGCGCTCATGTTGGCCATTTTCTGATCCATACAATGCTCCCGATTGGATTTATCGTAAATAAAGTTCGAATTGCTGTTCGTTGATCATACCGCCCCACTGCGGCACCTCACGGGTCTGTGCCAGCCGGAACCCGTTCTTCTGATAGATGGATTGGGCCCGCTCAAGGCCTTCGAATGTCCAGAGACCGACGAGATCAAATCCCGCTTGTCTGGAAAAGGTGATGGCGCGTTCAATGAGGCTCTTTCCGATGCCCATGCGGTGGAACCGGGGATCCACGATATACCATCGCAGTCTGGCTTCGCCGGGGCGGTCCCGTTGTCCGACAATGGCGATGGAACCGGCCAGATCCTTTCCCACAACCGCGCACCACAAACCGTCTTTTGCGGGGTCAAAGTTGATGATAAAGTCAGCAAGCTCGGTGGCCACCTCGGCCTCGAAAGTGTGATCCAGACCCCAGTGCGCCTTGTAATAGGTCGCATGAAGCGTGGTGATGCCGCCGATGGCGCCCGGGAAATAACCGACGATGTTGACCTGATCTTTCATCATGATGGAGGGATAGGTATCGCAGTTTTGGCTTGAGGTCAAGAGGGGGTTGCCGTTTCACTGGGTCCGTCGGACCCGGCAACGAGAATCTGATTGGAATTGAGCCGAAGGCCCGGTTCAGATGAACCGGGCCTTTAACAGAAGGGTTTTGTTGATCTTTATTTGGTTAGCTTAATGACCACAAACCCTTTCTGGGGTCTGAAGATGTAGGCAAACACCGGCTTGCCCGACGCCACCTTGCCGACTTCCTTTTTGAAATCTTTCACATTCTTGATGGGCTGGTGGTTGATTTCCTTGATGACATCACCGGGCTGGATTCCGGCGTCTTCTCCTTTGCTGCCCGATTCCACCCCCATCACCACGACACCTTGTTCATCCTTCAGGCCGAACTGTTGAGCGATCTCGGGCGTGAGGTCGGCCACCTTGATGCCGAACAGCTCCTTTTGTGCGGGCTCACCCGGTGCCGCTGCGGTTTCCAGATTTTCTCGTTTCCCCAGCTTGACCGTCAATGCCTTCTTCTCACCGTCACGCCACAGAAGGATCTTCACCGCTTCACCCACACTGGAGTCTGCGATCAACCGGCTGAGTTCACGGCTGTTCTCCACCTTCTCACCGTTTACTTCCAAGATGATGTCGTTGGGCTGGATCCCGGCCTTATCTGCCGGATCGTCCTTAAATACCTGAGTGACCAGTACGCCGTTGATCCTGTCGTCCAGGCCGTAGTATTCCTTCAGTTCTTTGTCCATATCTTGAATTGCCACGCCCAGCCAGCCGCGGGTGACTTCACCCCGTGTCTTGAGCTGCTCGATGACGCCCTTGGCCAGATTCACCGGGATGGCGAATCCGATCCCCTGTCCACCGGCAATGATGGCGGTATTAATCCCCACCACATTTCCATGAAGATCGATCAAGGGGCCGCCGCTGTTCCCCGGGTTAATGGAGGCATCGGTCTGAAGGAAGTCATCATAGGGCCCGGCCCCGATGACCCTCCCTTTGGCGCTGATAATACCGGCGGTGACGGTGTGTCCCAGTCCAAAGGGATTTCCGATGGCGACCACCCACTCCCCCACCTTGATCTTATCCGAGTCCCCCATATTGATGGCCGGGAGATCCTTGTCCGGATCGATCTTGATGAGGGCCAGATCCGTATTGGGGTCCCGCCCTTTGATCTCGGCATCGAATTCCCTTCCGTCTTTCAGGATGACCTTGATTTTGTCCGCACCCTTGATCACGTGATTGTTGGTGACGATAAACCCGTCCTCGTCAATAATGAACCCCGAGCCGAGGCTTCGCTGCTTGAAGTTTTGACTGGGGGGACCGCCGAAAAACTTCTCGAAAAAGTCGTGAAACGGGTTGTTCTTATCCAACGGGTTTTTCTCAAGATACCGCTGATATAAATTATGCATTCCTTTGCTGTCTCGTTCCGCCCGAATGTTCACCACGGCCGAGCTGTGCTTTTCGGCCAATTCGGTAAAGCTCTCCGGTCTGACCCCTGTCATTTTGGGGGTGGCCTGAGACGGTGTCACGGGATAAATCGTGGTCATCGCAAAGGCACCTGCAATCAAAATAAGCAGGGCTAAGGCAAACTTGCCGGTCAATGAGTTTCTTAAAAAACGTACGCCTTTCATGTTTAACCTCCCTTTCTGATGGTTACTTTAGTTAGGGATCGAGCGAAAATAACTTCACATTTTCCCATCTCAGCTTCGGGCCATCTTCGGCCGCCGCTCAATCGTGAAGTCCTCGAAATAGTTTACTATTCCTGTGGCTTTACTCAATCGCGACGACCAAATCTTTCCCAAATCTGAGCGTCAATTCTGCGAATTTATTTCCACACGATCCCTTAGCTTCTCAAATTTTCAGGGACAATAGGGGTCACAGCGTCTTTTCTCACCCATCCGGCAGAGCCGGATCGGTCGCTTACGCGGATAAAGCCCCCATATGTCTTGGCCATTTCAACGATGCTTCCCGTTTTCAGGGTCTTACTTTTGGGCGCGGTGTCAAAAGGAGAGATCATGACGGCCGCATCCCCACCGGTGATCACGCCTTCTCCCACTCGTTGATACTGAACCCATGCGCCTATACCACTGAGCATGAAGGCCAAAAGCAGGCATATGGACACCCCATTGACGCCTCGGTGTTTCAGCGCATGGGGGCGTATCCCCTTCAGTAAGGCTATCAAACCGAGTAAGGAGAAAGCCCCTATGGCCGCCCAGGTCCATTGGTTGATATTCAATAGATCGAAGCCCTTTTCCCAGGCCGGGGGTACATCAACCGGAAGTCCCATTCGGTTCCGGGCCATTCGCAGGTTGTGCTTCACGGCCGAGTTGCTGGGGTTGAGGTAAAGCGCCCGCTCATAGGCGGCGATGGCCGCTCCCATGTCTCCCTTCTGGTAAAAGGCATTGCCCATGTTATGTAACAGCGGCGCCGAAAATCCTTTCCGCTCTATAATTTGTTTATAACAAGACAGGGCCTCATCGTAATTCCCTTGAGCATATGCCCGATTGCCTTGATCAAACAGGGCCTTGAGCCCCTCGGGCGTATCGGCCATCACGTCTGAAACGCCCGCTTGTGCGGCCATAACGCCTAGAATTATAAAGATAAGAATGTGAAAAGCCTTTGTCACCCCGGTTCCTTTCATTTTATGCCTCCTTTACCATTTGAAATCCCACGAATCGACTGAAGCAGCCCGGTGAATCCTTGAAATTTTCCTCTCCCATTCGAAACGGTTTGCTTCACGTACTCAATCCATCGCCTCGAAGGGACGCTAACTCCTTCTGAATGGTTGTCCGAATCTGGCTCAGTTCTTCCTGTGTGAACGATTTTCCAGAGTAAGCGGCCGCATCAGCGCTTTCAAATAGCCGGCACAATCCGGTGGTGTTGCCGTAAAGACGCTCCTTCAAATCCTTGAGGGTGATGCTCTGGGGCTGAAGTCCCCATTGCGCTGAGAGACAGTGTTGGGTGGCCTCCCGGCCGGCCTTGAAGAAGCCCGGAACATCGTGGGTGGTGATGGCGCGGTCCATTTCCCTCATGGCCTGGTTGATCTGTTGTTTGGTGGCTTTCGTCTTAAGCAGTGTCGGATCTTTTTGAAACTTTCGGTTTCTACGACCCAAGAATAGGCCCACAAACATCAGCCCCAGCGGGATCCCCTGAGCGCCTAGGACCCACGGGTTTCTGACCAGAGGCCGCATACTTCCCTTCACGGACCCCAATGCCACATCTACCGGGGCCAGGGTGTCCTTGGCCTCGGGCGTCGACGTGTCGCTCCCTTTCGTGGACGGGTCGGGGGGGTGCGTGGCAAGATTACGGCGGGCGATTCCATCCTGAGCAGGCATTGAGGCGATCTGTACCGGAATGGGCCTTGAAGTCACGGTTTCATAGACCTGGGTCTCCGGGTTGAAATAACTGAAACTGACCGGGGGGATTTCCGTTATGCCGTCATTCATGGGGATGATGGCCTGTTCGAAGGCCTTTCGTCCGTCATCGCCTGCATTTCCGGAGGTGGCAATGACAGAGGGCGTGTAGGTCTTAAACCCCTCGGTGGTATCGAGCCGGGGAGGCATCACCCGATCGAAATTGCCTTTTCCTGTGACAACGGTCTTCAAGACCAGCGGATCGCCCACCGCCACCTTTCCGGGGGTTGCCGTGGCCCTTAGGTTGAATTGACCCACTGCACCCGTGAATTCGGGGGGTCGGCCGGTAACCGGTAGGGGGAATACCGTGAATTGGGTATTTTTGCTTTTCAATTGCACGGGTTGCTCCCGGGTTCCGGAGAAGAAGCGGTCGAAGAAGTCGTCGTCGAATGCATGGTCAAACATTTTGCCGAACATGCCGCCGCCAAGGAGTGAGCGTCTCCCTGAGACAGCCTGCGGAACCATCAGAACGGCATTAAGCCCGACCCGGACCGGATAGACCCCTTCCTTGACCGGGGAGATGGCCGCATGCCAGGTGAGGACCGCGTAGGGTCTTCCGTTGATGAGGCGTTCGGTCTGAACCGGCTTTTCACTCAATTCACGGCTCGAAAAGGCAGGCGATTGCAGTGTGGGTTGAGATGTCAGACGCGCCCCGACCCCTTGACGGAAGTAGGCATTGATCTCTACGGGGATCTCTTCCCCCACGAACGCCCGCTTTTTGGACGGTGTGATGCGTATGAAGGCCACATGGCCGTCTGCCGCCTCCTTCACGTCAGACTGAGGATATTGCCGTGCGGGTCGATGTGCGGGAGGGACCGGTAGGCTCTGCCTGGCGCCCACGGTATTGAGCACCGTGAGCTTGAGCGGCGGGCTCATGAGCATACGGCCGTTGACCTCCATCCGGATGCCCGGGATCGTGTAGTCCCCGGGCCTTTGTGCCCGGACCATGTATAGATAGCTCTTGGTGGAGGAGGTCCTGCCGTTAACGGACTCATAGGCACTGCTTTGTCCTGCGGGATAGAATTGAAGCCCTTTAGTTTCAGGGATGATGGGCGGGGCGCCTTTTTCTCCGGCGAGGGAGACTCTGAGCATGGCCGTTTCGCCCAAGCCGATCTCACCGGGGGTCAGTGTGGCCGATAGGTCTCCCGAAAGCCTCTGTCCATGCGTTGGGCCTTCAAACCACACCAGCATCACGGCGGCCATCAAGAACATCATTGAAGCGGTGATCATGCGCTTGAAAGGGACCGTTCTCGCCTGGGTCCGCACCTTTTCGGGGTTCATTACCAGTCCCTCCTCTTTTGGGATGTCCACGGCCGTGTCTCTCCTTTGTTTCCTGCGATCATGGGAATCCGTTTTTCATCTCCCTTGAGGGCATCCATCAGACGCCGGGCCTGATCCCGGGTCATCTGGCCTGGTCGACGCGCCTCCGGCGTCTTTGCGCCGGATTGTTCGGCCTGCTGGGATTGAGGCGTTCCGGCCGCTTTGCCGCCGGGTTGGGAATTGGGTTTATCCGCTTCGGCCTTGTCTGACGAGGATTTCTCTTTTTCACCTTGCTTTTGGGTGTTGCCTTGGTCGTCGTGATGCTGTTTGGTATTCTTGTTATGATTCTTGGCCTGCTGATCTTTTCCGTTTGCGGAGGTGTTGCCCTTGTTTCGGGGTGACTGATCCTGATTTTTCTGGTTTTTGTCTTTATTTCCGTTTTCCGAGCCTTGCTGATTCTGGCTGGTTTGTTTGTTCTTCTGATTCTTATTCTGTTTTTTATTTTGTTTTTGCTGCTTTTTGAGTGCCTCCAGTTTTTTCTTGACCAACTCCCGGTTGAAGCGTGCGTCTTCATCCTTCGGGTTGAGCTTGAGTGCCCGATCATACGCCTTCACGGATGCTTCCCATCGTTCGATGGTTTGGGGCGGCTTGGCCTTTAGGGTCTTTTCTCCCTCACGGTACAGCGTGTTCCCCATGTTATAATAGGTCTTGTTTTGAAGGGAGATCTCCTCGGTGTTTAATGCGGCCTGAAAGGCCTTCAGGGCCTTGGGGTATTGCTTCTCCCTGTAGGCGGCCGCCCCCAGGTTGAATTGAAGTCGGCTCTCTTCGGGGGCCTTTTTTACGGCTTCGGCATAGGATGTCATGGCGTCCGCGAACTTGCCTTCTTTGTAGGCCTTCTCCGCGCTGCCGGGGGAAGCGTATCCGAATCTGGCACCGAAAAGAACGGACAGGGCAAGGAGCATCCCGGCGGCTGCCTGTCCATGCCGTCTACTTAGAAGTCGTCGGATGTCTGAGGGACGTATGGATGACAAACGCTTTCTGGATGACCCGGTATCGGGTAGGGCGAACTCGATGATGAGAAGAATCAGGGCCAGGAACAGGGGCCATTCGAACCGGTCGATCGGGACCTTCTCCATACGCTCGGCCAGATCCTGTTTGGGGACGAGGCGTAATTTCTCTTGATAAATGGCATCCAAGCCTTCCGCCTTCTGTCCGAGTGGTTGATACATTCCGCCGGTTACCTGTGCGATTTCCTTTAACCTGGCTTCATCCAGGCGGGACTTGACCGGTTGACCGTTTTCATCTTTTACAAGCCCGTTGCCTGCTCCCGGCAAGGGGATCAATTCACCGGCCGGTGTTCCCACGCCCACCGTATAAATGATCATTCCCTTTTTTGCCGCCGCTTCAGCTGCCCTCAATGCGTTACCCGACAGATCCTCGCCGTCGGTAACCAGTACCAATATCTTATGATTGGTGTTTTTTGAAAAGGCGGTTTGGGCTGTTTCAATGGCTGCGGCAATGTCGGTTCCGCCCTCGGGAATGATCCGGGTATCCAGTGCGTCGAGGGATTCTTTGAAGGCACGGGTGTCCAGGGTCAGCGGGCACATCAAAAAGGCCTTGCCCGCAAAAGGAATGAGGCCCACGCGGTCGCCCTCGAGTTTGGATACAAAGTCCAGGATTCCCAGTTTGCTCCGGGTCAACCGATTCGGCCTTACATCCTCTGCCAGCATGCTTTTAGAGGTGTCCACGGCCATCAGGATATCGATGCCCTTGCGCTTGACCTCTCTCCATTTAAACCCCATCTGCGGCTGGGCCAGGGCAACAAAAACAGCGGCCACGGCCGTGATGAGGAGAATGCGTTTGAGCATGCGCCGTCCAGGGGATACCCCTTGGGTCAATTTTTGAAGGAGGTGGCCGGATGCGAACCGCTCAAGGGCCTTTGCTCTCTTTTTCTGGAACCGATAAAACATGACCCCCATTATCGTGCAGACGATCAGACCTGCGAATAGCCAGAGTGTGTGTGCAAACTGCATTTTCTCCATCCTTTCCGTGAAGGCGCCTAAGGCAACCGCCGGAACCGCGTTTGGGAGAGCGTTAGCTCGACCCCGAGGAACAACAGCGCCGGAATGGCCAGCCATGCAAACAGATCATCTCTGTGTTCAAAACGTTTGATCTTCCGGTGGGTGGTTTCCAGTTTGTTGATTTCATCGTATATCTTCCCGAGAGAAGCGGTGTCCGTGGCCCGGTAGTAGTGCGCGCCCGTCATCCGGGCCACTTTCTCGAGGGTGTTTTCGTCAACATCCACCTTGGCCATGGCCAGTTTCCGATTGCCGAATTGGTCTGTGACCGGGACCGGGACCTCGCCCCGTGATCCGGCACCGATGGTGTACACCTTGATACCGAGTGCCTCGGCCGCTTCCGCGGCGGTAAGTGGAGACACTTTGCCGGCATTGTTCATGCCGTCTGTGAGAAGGATGACCACCTTGGATTTGGCCTTCTGGTCCCTGAGTCGGTTGACCCCTGCTGCAATTGCGGAGCCGATGGCGGTGCCGTCCTCCACCATGCCGGTGGTGACCGACTCCAGTCGCTGCTTGAGCCAAGTGTGATCCAGGGTGAGGGGGCTCACCATGTAGGGTCGGCCGGCAAAAGCGACGATCCCGATGCGGTCATCCGGCCGTTCCTTGATAAACCTGGAGACCACCTGTTTCACCACATCGATTCGGTTGGCCGGCTTGTCATTAATGGTAAAATCGAGCGCCTCCATGGAACCGGAGACATCTACGGCGAGGAGGATATCGATCCCGTCGGCGTCGACATCGGTGGTCCCATGGACCAACTGGGGCCTGGCCAAGGCAATGACAAGGGCGCCGACGGCCAGCATGCGCAACGTGCCCAACCACCTGCCGGCCTTGGATTTCCGGTTGGCGGCCAACTCCCGCGCGGTTTGGATGGTGGAATATTGAATCGCCGCGGCCGGCCCTTTTTTTCCTTTCAAAAGGCCCAGAAGCGGGATCACCAAGAGCAACCACAGTACTTCCGGATGATTGAAACCGAACATCATTGGCCTCCTGTGACGGCGCCTCCCGCCATAGGGAGCGTCGCGGACATCTCCCTGTCCTTAGGGATGCGGTGTTTTGTGTGGGGTATTCTCGTCGCCAGGGATATCAACTTGCCAAAACGCGCTGTGCCCACCGAATCCTTCTTTCGGACCCCGGTCTTGGAATTCCCCTCCTCTTCCACAGGAGGGATCGTCATCTTTACAAACTCCCAGGCGTGTTGATGCATGGCCTTCATCTGTTCCAAAGAAAGGGTGCATCGGGCGAATTTGGCCAGGTCGCAATAGAATAAAAAGCCGTGCAACAGCGCGGTATGTTTTCCCAACGCCTCGGGCGGGTTTTTCTTCAACTGCGCCATGAATTCCTGGGTGGTGTGGCGGGTCGCCTTTAGGGGATAGCGGGATTCGATATACGTGCGGACGGCACCCGAAACCAGTACCGAGAATTCCCTGGCGTGCTCCGGCTGCATGAGGGATTTTGCCCGAAGCAATGTTTCAAAGGCCACATCCGCCGCACTCTTCAAGCGGTCGCGGTGTCGTTTCTTCAAAAGGGACCACGCCAGAGCGGCTATTATGAGAATAAGGACACCCCCCATACCGAAATAGATCCATTTCATGGGATCCGGTATGTGGATTGGTCCTCGTATATCCCGGATATCGATGGCGGTCCTCCTCTGGGCGTTCAGGGGGGTGGGTTGTGTGGGAGTTTTATGCCCTGGGACGAGTATCCGTGAAGCGGGATGAAGGGGACCCCCTTTCGAAGGCACCGGCGGCAGGGTATTCGCAGCCGAAGCCGCGAGCGGTGCCATCAGGATCGTGATCCCGATGGTGAAGATCATCCCTTTTTTGGCGAGCCGTTTCATCAGTGTTTTCTCCTTTCTCGCAGGTCGAAGAAGCTCAGCAGGGCCGGCAGATAAGGCCTGTCCTTGGTGAGTTCCAGAAAGTCAACGCCACACCCCCTTATGGTTCGTCGCAGTTCCCGACGTCGCTCGGTTGCTAGGTCGGAGAAGGCCTCCCGGATATGGGCGCGGGTGGTGTTTATCTCCACCTGTTCGCCGGTTTCCGAATCGGCTACGGTTAAATACCCGATATCCGGCAGTTCCCATTCCCTGGGATCATTGACCGATACCGCCACCAGATCGTGGTGTCGGTTGGTGATCCGGAGCTTGGATTGGAGCCTGTCCAAGGCATCGGCGAATGTTCCGGGGAGGCAGAAATCGGAGATGAGGAATGTGACCGACCGCTTCTTGAGCACCTGGTTGGTGAAATCCATGGCCGCCAACAGGTCGGTGCCGTTACGGGACGGTTTGAAAAAAAGGATCTCCCGGATGAGGCGCAGGATATGGGATCTACCCTTCATGGGCGGGATGTAGAGTTCGGTGTCGTCCGTGAAGAGGAGGAGCCCCACCTTGTCGCTGTTCCGAAGCGCGGAGAAGGCCAGTACACTCCCGAGTTCCGCCATGATTTCCCGTTTGCTTCGGGATGCGGATCCGAATTCCCCCGACGCACTCAGGTCGATGAGCAGCATGAGGGTCAGTTCTCTCTCTTCGGTGAATTTCTTGACAAAGGTCTTGCCCGTCCGGGCGGTGACGTTCCAATCGATGGACCGAACGTCGTCGCCCGGGACGTACTCACGGACCTCATCGAAGTTCATGCCACGGCCCTTGAAGACCGACTGATAATGACCCGAGAGGTTCTCGTCCACCAGTCGGTGGGTCTTGATCTCCACCTGACGGACCTTCTCTA
>JARRPY010000028.1:0-14957 GCA_037382425.1 Deltaproteobacteria bacterium | reverse complement strand
GATATGGGCCTCCACCTCATCCGAAAAATCCTCCAGGAGTCCCTGAACAGGGGCGGCCGCACCCGGCGCAAAGGCACAGTAGGCATGCTGCATGTGGTCGCACATCTCCTCGAGGAGCGGGAGAAATTCGGCTTTTCCCTCCCCCCTTTCGATGGCGGCAAGAAGGGTTTCCATATAGGGGAGTCCCTCGCGACACGGGGTGCACCACCCGCACGATTCCCGGGCAAAAAACTGAATCATATTGAGGGTGATGGCCACCAGGCAACAGGTATGGTCGAAAACCATGATGGCGCCCGTCCCCAGCCGATGACCCGGGCCGATTTCCGCAACGGATTCAAAGTCCATGGGCACATCAAAGGATGCTTCGGTTAAATAGCGGGTGGATGCCCCACCGGGCACGCAGGCCTTGAAACGGTATCCCGGCAGCATGCCGCCCGCATGTTCTTGGAGGATTTCTCCCAAGGGGGTCCCGAAGGGAAGCTCGAACACCCCGGGCCGTCTGACCCGCCCGCACACGCTGTAGATTTTGTTTCCCGGAGCCTTGTCGTGTTTTCCCAGATCCCGGAACCACTGGGCACCGTTTCGGAGAATAAAGGGCACATAGGCCAGGGTTTCCGCGTTGTTGACGATGGTGGGTTGTCCCCACAACCCGGACTCGGTCAGATGCGCTTCGATGTTGGGATGAGGTCGTTGCCCTTGAAGGGCATGGATCAATCCCTTGGCCTCGCCGCAAATATATCGTCCGGCGCTGCGGTGAACGACGATGTCAAAGGAAAAATCAGAGCCCAGAATCTTTCGGCCCAGGAATCCCGCGGTGCGGGCCTCTGAGAGCGCTTTTTCGAATATCACGGCCACCTGCTGGTATGACGGCCGGATGAAAAAATACCCTTTTTCAGCGGAATTGGCATAACCGGCGATGATCATGCCTTCGATCACCGTGTGGGGGTTGACCGACAGGAGGAGGCGATCCTTAAAGGTGCCCGGTTCCATTTCATCCGTGTTGGCCACGATATACCGAGGATGGGGGGCGTCGTCGGGCAGCAGTTGCCATTTCTTCCCGGCGGGAAACCCCGCGCCGCCGCGTCCCTGAAGTCCCGAATCCAGGACCGTTTGTTTAATATCCTTCGGCGACTCATGATTGAGCATTTCCCCGAGTCCTTCGTAGCCGCCGGTTCGGCGGTATTCATCGATGGCAATGGTCTGTTGCTCGATCCTGTCTTTTAAAATGAGGGATGGGAACGCCGCCATCATTTGACCTCCTCGCATTCCGGATGACGGATCCGGATGTCCTCGAGGATGGTGTCGATGTACTCAGGGGTGAGGGGACCGTAGGGCTTGCCGTTGATGAGCATGACCGGTGCATGGTCGCAGTAGCCCACACAGCATACCGGCAGAATGGTAAAGAGTCCGTCGGCCGTGATTTCCCCCGGTGCGACGTCCAATTTCCTGGAGAGGTAGTCCATGACCGTTTCTTCTCCGTACATCCAGCAAATGCTGCTGTCGCAGGTGTGAATCACATATTTTCCCACCGGCCGGCGATAGATGAAGTCGTAGAAAGTGGCCAACTCCTCGATCTCCAAAGGGGTCATGCCGAGCAGGGCGGCTGCTTCATCCACCGCCTCATCGCTCAGGTACCCGTAATGTTTCTGAAGGGCGAACATGACATTGATGGCCTGCTCCCGGGGCGCTTCACTCTCCAGAATCTGTTTTCGCAACTGTTCTTTTTTGTCCCGCGGCAGCATGGCAATATTCCTATCTGTCCGTGTCCGGCATCACATAATCCACCGAACCGATGATGGGGATCAGGTCGGAAATGGATCCGCCCACCGCCATGAGCGGCATGGCCTGGATGTGGGCGAAATCCGGGGTGCGGATTCGCATGCGGTAAGCCATGTTGAGCCCGTCGCTGACCACATAGTATCCCTGCTCCCCCCTGGCGCTCTCGGTGGTGAGATAGCTTTCCCCTCTGGGGATCTTGGGCCCCCGGGTCACATTGATGAAATGGTGGATCAATGTCTCGATATCTTTGAGCGTCTCGTCTTTCTTGGGCACGGCATAGCGGTAGTCGTCGGTGATATACCGGCCGGGGGGCATTTTCTTGATCGCCTGTTCGATGATGCGCACGCTCTGGCGCATTTCCTCCACCCGAACCCGATACCGGGCATAGCAGTCTCCTTCCTCAAAATAGGGAACGTCGAAGTCAAAGTCCTCGTATCCCGAATAGGGCATGTGCTTCCGCACGTCCCAGTTGACGCCGCTGCCCCTCAGAACCGGACCGGTGATGCCCCATTCAACGGCATCGTCCGCTGACAAATGGCCGATCCCCCGGGTGCGTCCCTTGAAGATGGCGTTATGGGTCAACAGGGACTCATAGGCATCGATACGTCCGGGGAAGATGCGGAGGAAGTCCCTTACGGGGTCCTCCCAGCCCTCGGGGAGATCGGCCGCCACCCCGCCCAGACGAAACCAGGCCGGATGAAGCCGGGCGCCCGTAATGAACTCGACGATGTCCATGATCCTTTCGCGATCCGTGACCGTGTAGAAGATGGGACTCATGGCACCGGTGTCATGGGCCAGTTCGCCGAGCCACATGAGATGATTGCTGATGCGAAAGAATTCCGCCAGCATGACCCGGATGCATTGGGCCCGATCCGGCACCTGAATGCCGGCCAGAGTCTCCACGGAAAGGACATAAGACAGGTTATTGGCCACGCCGCTGAGGTAATCGACCCGATCCGTGTAGGGCATGAACTGATACCAGGACTGGCGTTCGCCGATTTTTTCCACGCCCCGGTGGTGATAGCCGATATCCATGTCCAGACCGCGGACTTCCTCTCCCCGGGCCAACACAATGAACCGCATCAGTCCGTGTGTGCTCACGTGATGGGGCCCGATATTGAGGAGGTATTCTTCATCCCCTCGGGGAGTGAAATAGGCCCCGGCGTCCAGGGGCTGAAGCCGCTCGGCATCGGCCCGGGTGTACGGCGCCATTTCCGTGGCCCGCCCTTTGGCGCTCTTCCTGAGGGGAAAGCCTTCCCAGGCAGGGGGCATGAGGATGCGGCGCAGCCGGGGATGTCCTTTAAACCGGATGCCGAACAGATCGAATACCTCCCGTTCGTACCAGTTGGCGGAAGGCCAGATATCCGTGACGCTCTGGGTGGTGGGATTCCGGCCCTTCAGTCCGGTCTTGAGACGAACCCGGCTTGCCGTATCGTAGGACAGGAGGTGATAGACCAGGGTGTAGTCGGGGTAGTCCTCGGGGTGGCGCCGGGCCGATTCGTCGACGGCGGTCAGATCGTCCAGGCGTCTGAACCTGGGCGTCGATTCGGTCTTTAAAAATCGCAGCACCGCTTTGAGGGAGGATTCTTCTACCTGGAATGTGGGCATGTCCGATGGATGCGGCACCTCCCGAACCCCGTCCTGAAAGCGTTCCGTGAGGGAACGACTCAGGGCCTTGTCCCGCTCATCGAACTCAATGCGATGGGCCGGCGGGGTCCACATGCGCTCTGATCGGCTTTGCCAAAAACCAGGCGGCGTGACAGCCGTCCCTCTGACGGGTGTGCCGTCGTATCCGGGTCCCCGGGGCTCCCGGGATTTGGAGATGCCGTCCTTTAGAATCGGTTTTTGGGTGCCCTGGGTCCCGCCTGCCAGATGAAAGATGGTTCGGGTGGGCTTTTCCGTCTTGACCTTTTCCTGAAGAAGCGTCAGCCCCTGAAGCACGGCCTCGGGCCGTGGGGGGCAGCCCGGGATGTAGATGTCCACGGGAAGGATCTGGTCAATGCCCTGGACCACGCTGTACACATCGTACATGCCCCCGCAGTTGGAGCAGGATCCCATGGACATGACCCATTTGGGTTCGGGCATCTGTTCATACAGGCGCAGGACCACCGGCGCGATTTTCTTGAAGATGGTCCCCGAGGTGATGAGCAGATCCGCTTGCCGGGGCGTGCCCCGGAGGACCTCGGCGCCGAACCGGCTGATGTCGTACCGGGAGGTGTAGGTGACCATCTGCTCGATGAAACAGCAGGACAGACCGAAGAACATGGGCCAGAAACTGTACTGCCGGCCCCAGTCGATCAACTCGTCGACCCAGGAGGTGATCATATCCTCCACATTATCCGGGGATCGGATCTCACGATTCACCGGTTGGGCCCTCCTTTACCCTGGAATAGCGCCGGATCAGGCTGTTGGTGGAACTGTCGTGCGGGAGCCGGGTTTCGGGATCGTCCAGTTCCGGAAGGATGCGCCGGGCCAGGGCCTTTCCCAGTTCCACGCCCCATTGATCAAAAGAGTTGATGCCCCAGATGGTCCCCTGGGTGAAAACACTGTGTTCGTAAAGGGCCACGAGCTTGCCCAGCGCCCCGGGGGTCAGCCGCTCGGCAAGGATGGTGTTGGAGGGACGGTTTCCCTCGAAGGTTCGATGGGGGATGAGCCGGTCTGATATGCCCTCGTCCTTTGCCTCTTTTGGGGTTTTGCCGAAGGCCAGGGCCTCGGTCTGGGCAAACACGTTGGCCATCAGCATGTCATGGTGCCGACCTAAGGGGTTGAGCGGCTGGAGGAAGGCGATAAAGTCGCATGGAATCAGCCGGGTCCCTTGATGGATCAGTTGGAAGAAAGAGTGCTGACCGTTGGTGCCCGGTTCCCCCCAATAGACAGGACCGGTGGAATAATCGGTCTTGTTGCCGTCCAGTGTGACATGCTTGCCGTTGCTTTCCATGGTGAGTTGCTGGAGATAGGCGGGAAACCGTTTCAGGTACTGCTCATAGGGGAGGACCGCCACGGTCTGGGCCCCGAAGAAGTTGTTGTACCAGACCGCCAGGAGCCCCATGAGCGCCGGCATGTTTTCGGCCAATGGCGCGGTGCGGAAATGCTCATCCATTTCACGGAATCCCGCCAGCATGTCCCCGAACCCATCCGGGCCGATGGCCAGCATGGTGGAAAGCCCGATGGCCGAGTCCATGGAATAGCGTCCGCCCACCCAGTCCCAGAATTCGAACATGTTGTGGGTATCGATGCCGAATTCCGCTACCTTATCGCCGTTGGTGGACACGGCCACGAAATGTTTGGCAATGGCCTTCTCATCGCCCCCTAGCCCGGCCAAGGCCCAGTCACGGGCCGTATGGGCATTGGTCATGGTCTCCTGGGTGGTGAAGGATTTGGACGAGACGATGAACAGGGTTTCGGCCGGGTTGAGGTCACGCACCGCTTCAATAAAGTCGGTGGCGTCCACATTGGAAACGAAACGGAAGGTCATGGTCCGTTCGCTGTAATACTTGAGGGCCTCGTAGGCCATGACCGGACCCAGATCCGACCCGCCGATGCCGATGTTGACGATGTTACGGATCGATTTGCCGGTATGCCCCACCCAGGCACCGCTCCGGATGCGACGGGCAAACGCCGCCATACGATCCAGCACCGCGTGAACTCCGGGCACCACGTTTTCACCATCCACGCTGATCACCGATCCCTTGGGCGCCCGCAAGGCGATGTGTAAGACGGCCCGGTCCTCCGTGACGTTGATCTTATCCCCCCTGAACATGGCGTTGATCCGCTCCTTTAACCCGCGTTCCTCGGCGAGACTCAAGAGGAGTTCGAGGGTCTCGTCGGTGATGCGATTCTTGGCATAATCCAGGTAGAGCCCTGCGGCCTCGAGGGTCATTCGCTTACCGCGGGCGGGATCGTCCGAAAAGAGGTCTCGCAGATGCACCTCCCGAATCTGCTCATAATGGGCTCGAAGGGCCTTCCAGGCCGGCCGTTCCGTCAGGGATCCTGTTCGTGGTGTCATAGTCGTGCTCCTTTCATGCGCCGGGGTGAAACCTTACAGACGACCCCTATCCGTCCATCAAGAACTCGTTGGTGTGTCTGGCAATCATTATTTCCTCGTTGGTCTTCATGACCCGGACGGTGACCGGGCTGTTCTCCTCTGAAATGACGGCGGCGTGTTGCCTGTTCAGGCGCTCATCGAGATGAATGCCCAGGAACTCGAGCGGCTCACAGATCCGGGACCGGATGCGGCCGGCGTTTTCACCGATGCCGCCGGTGAAGACCATTGTATCCAGGCCGCCCAGGACAGCGGCCAGCGCACCGATAAATTTGCGAGCCTGGTAGCAGAACATCTTCACCGCCAGGGCCGCCTGTTCTTGAGTGGTTTCGCGGTCGATCAAATCATGCATGTCCCCACTGATTCCGGATAAGGCCATGAGACCCCCCTGGTGATTGATCAGGTCATTGACCTCGGACGGGGTCATGCGGTTTTGTTGGAGCAGGTAAAGGATCACGCCGGGGTCCAGGTCCCCGGTGCGTGTACTCATGATCAGGCCCCCGGCCGGGGTCAATCCCATGGTGGTATCCATGCTCCTCCCGGCTTGGACGGCCGCCATGCTGGCGCCGTTGCCCAAATGGGCGATGATCAATTTATTCGGTGTCTCGTCCGTCCCTGCTTCTCTGGTGAGTTCCCCCAGAATATATTCGTAGGAGAGTCCGTGGAAACCATAGTGCTCTAGTCCTTCCCGCGTCAGTCGCTCCGGCAGGGCGTACCTTCGGGCCGCCTCGGGCATCCGGCCATGGAAGGCCGTGTCAAAACAGGCCACCTGGAGCCGTTTTGGAAAGTGGTTGAAAACCGCCTCCATGGCCCTGATTTCGTGGGGGAGGTGGTCCGGGGCCAGGGGGATCAATTGTTTTACCTCACGGATCAGGGCCGAAGACACCCGCTCGGGACGCATGTGGTCCTTCCCGCCGTGTACCAGCCGGTGACCCACCGCGTCCATATCCTTTCCGACATCCTGGTCCTTCAGCCAATCAAAGAGCGCCTCCAGAGCGGTCTCATGGTCGGGAAGGTCCAATTCCCGGGTGATGAGGCGGTTGCCTCGGTCGTCTTCCACCTCTAAGGATCCGTCCCCGACGCCGATTCTGTCCAGCTTGCCTTTCAGGAGCCGGATTTCCTCTTTCCCCATCTCATAGAGGGAAAACTTGATGCTGGAAGAACCACTGTTGATGGTCAGGATACGGCTGTCGTGGCTCAGTAGGGCCATTTCCATTGGGTGATCTCCCGGGGATCCACGCCGAACTCATAGGCGTGACGCTTACATTCGATTTGCCGGTTCGCGAAATGGTCCCGCACACTGGACCCTTTTTCACTGAAACGAGGAATCCGGTCAATGGCATCAATGGCCAGGCTGAACCGGTCGGTCTGATTACGGATCGCCAATTCCAGCGGCGTGTTGATGTTCCCTTTCTCCTTGTAGCCGCGCACATGAATACGCTCCTGGCCTGGCCGGCGGTAGGTCAATCGATGAATCAGCCACGGATAAGAATGAAAGTTGAACACCACCGGCTTGGTGGCGGTGAAGAGGGCCTCGAATTCGCGATCGGTCAATCCATGCGGGTGCTCAGTATGCGGCACCAGCTTGAAGAGGTCCACCACGTTCACGAACCGGATCTTTATATCGGGAAGATGCCGGCGGAGCATGGCCACGGCGGCCAGCGCCTCTTTGGTCATCACGTCGCCGCAGCTCGCCATCACCACGTCGGGTTCACCGCCCTGATCGTTACTGGCCCAATCCCAGATGCCCACGCCCTTGGTGCAGTGCGTGATGGCCGCGGGCATATCCAGGTACTGCAAATGGACCTGTTTGTCCGCCACGATCACATTGACATAGCCCACCGTCTTCAGACAATGATCGGCTACGGAGAGGAGGCAATTGGCATCGGGAGGCAGGTAGATGCGAACCACGTTCGGGCTCTTGTTGGCCACCACGTCCAGAAAGCCGGGATCTTGATGGGTAAAGCCGTTGTGGTCCTGACGCCAGACCAGGGCCGTGATAAGGAGGTTGAGTGACGCAATGTCGGCCCGCCAAGCCAGCTCATTGGATTTTTCCAGCCACTTGGCATGCTGGTTGAACATGGAGTCGATGACGTGGATGAACGGCTCCTAGCTGTTGATGAAACCGTGCCGCCCGCTCAGGACATAGCCCTCCAGCCATCCTTCCACCGTATGCTCGCTGAGCATCTCCATGACCCGGCCTTCCCGAGCCAGTTCGCCACCGTCGGCGTCCTCGGGGAAGGTCGCCCCCAGCCAGGTTTTCTTACCCGCTTCGTAGATGGCGTCCAGCTTGTTGGACTGGGTCTCGTCCGGTCCGAACACACGGAAGTTCTGCATGTTTTGTCCCACCACGTCCCGGAGAAAGTTGCCCAGGGTAGGGACGTTACCGGCAAAAACGGCCCCTGGGTTTTCGATCTCCAGGGCGAATTCACGGAAGTCCGGCAGGTTGAGGGGCCGGCGCAAAACGCCGCCGTTGGCCACCGGATTTGCGGACATGCGCCGGTTGCCCCGAGGGGCCAGGGCCTTTAGTTCCGGAATCAGGCGCCCATGGTTGTCAAACCGTTCCTCGGGCTTGTAGCCGCGCATCCACGATTCGAGCAATTTCAAATGGTCCGGGTTCTCGGCGATCTGCTCCAGGGGAATTTGGTGGGCTCGCCAGAATCCCTCCACATAATGTCCGTCCACCTCCCGGGGGGCGGTCCAGCCCTTGGGGGTCCGCAGGATGATCATCGGCCAGCGGGGGCGGAAGGCCTTACCGGTTTCACGAGCTTCCTCCTGGAATTTCCGAATTTCCAGCACGCAATGTTCCATGGTGGCCGCCATGGCCTGATGCATGCTGCGGGGCTCGCTGCCTTCTACAAAGTAAGGCGTGTAGCCGTACCCTATGAACAGGGCTTTTAGCTCCTCATGGCTGATGCGGGCCAGCAGCGTGGGGTTGTTGATTTTATAGCCGTTGAGGTGGAGCACCGGCAGTACCGCACCGTCGGTGACGGGGTTGAGGAATTTGTTGCTGTGCCAGCTCGTGGCCATCGGTCCGGTCTCGGCTTCGCCGTCGCCCACCACGGTCAGGGCCAGTAGATCCGGGTTGTCGAACACCGCCCCGAATGCATGAGAAAGACTGTACCCCAATTCCCCTCCCTCATGGATACTGCCCGGTGTTTCAGGCGTGGCATGGCTGCCGATTCCTCCGGGGAATGAAAACTGCCTGAAAAAGCGTCGCATGCCTTCCAAATCCTGGCTCTTGTCCGGATACACCTCTGAATAGGTTCCCTCCAGGTATCCCATGGACAAAACCGATGGTGCGCCATGGCCGGGACCCGAGATGTATATGGCGTCGAGGTCGTATGTGTTGATCAGACGATTGAAATGCACATAGGTAAAACATTGGCCGGGGTCCGATCCCCAGTGGCCCAATAGCCGGGGTTTTATGTGGTCCGGCTGGAGGGGGGCTTCGAGCAACGGGTTGTCCAGGAGATACAACATGCCGAGGCAGAGGTAGAGAGCGGCCTGCCAGTAGGCGTCGATCCTGCGCAGTTCGTCCTCATTCAGGGGAGACCCTTCAACGGTGGAACGGGCCGGTCCGTAGGCGCTGATGCGCTCGCCGCCGTAAAGTGTCGTCGATGGTTCAGGGGTATTTTCCATAACGGGCTTTCCGATACAAGTCTGTGTTAAGACGTCCTTACCTCCCGATTTTCCAATCGAGTCCTCCCTTTTTCCATACATAAAAGAGACTCAACAGGAGCACCAGGATGAAAAAGGTGATCCGCAGCCATCCCATCCATCCCAGGTCACGAAAGGCCACGGCCCAGGCAAAGATGAACACCGCTTCCAGGTCGAAAATGAGAAAGAAAACAGCCACGAGGTAGAAGGGAATCGGATAGCGAAACCGGGCATTGCCGGTGGGCGCGATGCCACATTCATAAGGGGTGATCTGTTGGGAGGTGGTTTTTCTGTCTCCCAGCCAGCCACAGAGAAACAAGATGACGCCGACGAGTCCCCCAACCATAAATGTGTAGAGTGTCAGGCTGAATAGGCCCGGCGTCCATGGTGAAAAACTTGAAAACCCTTCATAACCTGTCATGCCGTTGCTCCGAAGTTGTTGAAGCGCCTGATGTCCCGTATTGATTGCCCCAAACCATAGGTGAAGGGCCGCCAGGATTGAATGGGGCGTATCCTGTATTTTGGTGATATGTAAACCCTAACGTTGCATAAAGCTTCGGCCCAAAAACGCTTCGCTCGCTCTATATCAGGCCATCAAGGAACGCTGGTCCATTTTCAAGACTTTACCGTATGTTTAATACGCTTTCACCCTTTCAAATGGCCCATCGTCCCTTGCTGCCCTAATCTATAGCGTTTTGAACTCAAATTTTATGCAACGTTAGGGTAAAGTGTATCCATTTTATTTTATGTTGCGACACACGCCTTTTCTTAATGGTTGGTCGTCTATCAGACCGACACAAATAAGGCGTTTAGCCGGTTCCTGTTATGACGGCGAAGCCTCCCAATGTTCTCGCTGTAATTCCCCTGCCGGAAAATAGCGGAACCGGCGACAAGAACGTCCACACCGGCTTCCACCAGGCTGTCAATGGTGTTTTCGTTCACCCCGCCGTCCACTTGGAGAAGCGCCGAAGCGTTTTGATTATCAATCATCTTGCGGCAGCGTCTGACCTTGGGAAGCATGGTATGAATGAATTCCTGCCCGCCGAAGCCGGGATTGACGGTCATGATCAGCACCATGTCCACATCGGGGAGCACGTTTTCAATGGTGTTCAGGGAAGTGGCCGGATTAAGGACCACCGTGGCTTTGGCCCCGAGTTGCTTGATGCGTTGAATGAGCCTGTGCAGGTGAACCGCCGCTTCCACCTGGACGGCGATCCAATTCCCTCCTGCCTCAACAAAGGCCTCCACATACTTTTCCGGCTCCGCGATCATGAGATGAATGTCGAGGGGGAGGGTCGTCGCCTGTCGGATGGATTGAACGCCGCTTGGCCCTAAGGTGATGTTGGGCACGAAATGTCCATCCATTACATCCACATGGATCCAGTCCGCCCCGGCCTGCTCGACGGCCTTTACCTCTGCCGCCAAATTTCCAAAATCCGATGAAAGAATAGACGCTGATATTTTCATGGCTTCATCCATATAAAGAGGGTTACCGTCACTGTACCGCACAGGTGTCGCCTTCTATTCTGGGTTTCTATCCGTAATCGACAATGGGGTCAGGAATGTATATTCTTCAGAAAAGATACTACTGTCAAGCTTAGGTGCCGGTCAAATCAAGGTAAGGAGCGTTCTTAGGCGGAGGAGGTGACAAGCCGGGCGGTTTTGTTTCGTCTCAAATTGGTCCCCACGCCTGTCCCAACGCCTATATTGATCAGCGTCATGAGAGGAAGATGAAAAAAGATACCGTACATCCATCCATGAAATACCGGCTTCAACCCATTTGGAATCTGAGCAAAACGATGCATAGTACTGACAATTCGTTTAAAGGCCCCACACGTTGCCCACACATTGGAGGAACGGATTTACGTTTCACGTTGGAGGCGAAACATGCGCATCGGCATTTGCGCCGATCACGGCGGATATGATCTCAAACAGAGACTCCTGGGGGTGCTTCTTGATGCCGGAAACACAGTGGTCGATTTCGGAGCCTCCCGGCCGGATCCGGATGACGACTACCCCCAATTCGTGATCCCGCTTGCGCAAGCGGTTTGCCATGGGGAGGTGGCCCGGGGCATCGCCATATGCGGGAGCGGCGTGGGGGCATGTATTGCAGCCAACAAAGTCAAAGGCGCCCGAGCGGCCCTGATCACGGACAATTTCTCCGCCCACCAGGGGGTGGAAGATGACGACATGAACATTCTCTGTCTCGGAGGACAGGTGGTGGGATTTTCACTGGCAAATGAACTGGTGACCACATTTTTGAACGCCCGATTCAAGGGCGCCGCACGGTTTAGACGACGCTTGAAAGAAATCGCGAATTTAGAAAGAGGAGAAACAACGCCATGAAAAATAATCCGTTGCTGGCGATACGGGAATTCGGCCAGAGCATCTGGCTGGACTTCATCCGTAGAAAGATAATTGACTCCGGCGAATTGAAACGACTAATAGAAAATGACGGAATTCGCGGGATTACCTCCAACCCCAGCATCTTCGAAAAGGCCATTGCAAAAAGCGAGGATTATGATGCGCACATTCGCAACTTGGCAGCAGAAGGCAAGAGCGCGGAAGAGATCTATGAAATCCTGACGGTGAAGGACATTCAGGACGCGGCCGATGCGTTCCGGGCCCTCTATGATGACTCCGAAGGGCGGCACGGGTTTGTGAGTCTGGAGGTCAATCCCCATCTGGCCAGGGACGTGGACGGCACCCTGTCCGAGGCTCGCCGGCTCTGGTCGGACGTGGATCGACCGAACCTCCTCATCAAAGTGCCGGGCACCCGGGAGGGGTTGACCTGCATCACCACCTTAATCGGCGAGGGGATTAACGTCAACGTGACGCTTCTCTTCGGTCTCCCGCGATACCGGGAGGTGGCCGAGGCCTATCTGGCCGGGCTGGAGAAACGGCTCGAGCACGGAAAATCCCTCTCTCATGTGGCGTCGGTGGCCAGCTTCTTCCTGAGCCGGATCGACGTCCTGGTGGACCCCATGTTGGAAAAACAGATGCAAAAAGGAGGAGAAACCGCAAAAACGGCCGAACGGCTTCACGGCCGGGTGGCGGTTTCCAGTGCCAAGGCGGCCTATCAGATATATAAGGACATATTCGGCCAAGAACGGTTTGCCCGGTTGGCCGAGCAAGGCGCGCGGACACAGCGTGTCTTGTGGGCCAGCACCAGTACGAAGAACCCGGATTATTCGGATGTGAAATATGTGGAGGCGCTCATCGGTCCTGAGACGGTCAACACCCTACCCAAGGAGACGCTGGACGCCTACAGGGATCATGGGACCCCTGCGGGCCGGCTGGAAAGAGACTTGGCCGAAGCAGAAGACGTATTGGACGCACTTTCCCAATTGGATATTGATCTTGGGCAAGTGACCGGCCAACTGGAGGACGAAGGAATCGAGAAATTCAACAAACCCTATGATGCACTGATAAAGACCCTTAAAGAGAAACGCAACGGGTCGTCCTGAGGAGATGGGTATGGAAGACAAAGGGTGTGATGTGGGGATGTTCGGCCTCGGGGTGATGTGGGTTTTCCGTGGGGGTCTTTAACCGCACCACGGAAAAGACCCGGAAATTCATGGACCAGAGCGTGGGAGATCGGGATATCCGGGCCGGATACAAGGTGACGGATTTTCTCGCCTTGCTGCGCCGTCCCAGGGCCGTATTGATCTCCGTGCCCGCAGGGGATCCGGTGGATCAGGTCATCGATGAGATTGTCCTGGGTCTCGAATCAGGGGACCTGGTGGTGGATACGGGCAACTCCCATTTCAGCGATACCAACCGGCGTGCTGAGGCCTTCGCAGAGAAGGAATTGTTGTACCTCGGCATGGGGATTTCCGGGGGGGAATACGGGGCCCGTCATGGGCCGAGCATCATGCCCGGCGGCGTTCAAAAGGGTTATGATCGCATAAAACCCATTGTGGAGGCGGCGGCCGCCCATGTGGACCATACCCCCTGTGTCGCTTACCTGGGTCCGGGTTCCGCGGGTCACTATGTGAAGATGGTGCATAACGGCATCGAATACGGGATCATGCAATTGATCGCCGAAACCTATGACCTCATGCAGCGCGGCATGGGCCTGAATGCCGAGGCCCTGCACCGGGTCTATGGGGAGTGGGCACAAGGGGAGCTTGGTAGTTATCTAGTTGAGATTACATCGGACATTTTTCTGCGCAAGGATGAGAAAACCGGAAAGCCCCTGGTGGATCTGATCCTGGACCAGGCCAAACAGAAGGGTACGGGAAAATGGACGTCCATCGAGGCCCTGGAACTGCAGGTGCCCCTCTCCACCATCCACACCGCCGTATCGGCCAGAGACATGTCCGGTTACAAAGAAGAGCGGAAGCGGGCATCAGAGGCCTATCAGAGGCCCCATGAAGGGGAAAAATTGGGAAGCCCCTTTATTCAAAAGCTTAAGGATGCCCTGTATGCGGGCATGGTGGGGTGCTTTGCCCAGGGCATGGCCCTTTTACATCAGGCCAGCCGGGCCTATGATTACCATTTGAGTCTGGAAACAGTGGCCACTATCTGGAGAGGGGGCTGTATTATCCGGGCCGGATTACTGGAAAATATCCGGAAGGCCTATGCGATCCGGCCCGATCTGCCCAATCTCCTGCTGGATCCGGAACTGGGTCAGGTCGTGGCGGCCAAGGAATCCAGCCTGAGGGAAGTGGTTTCTACGGCATCTCGTCTGAGGGTCCCGGCTCCGGGATTGATGACCGCCTTGTCCTATCTCGATGCCTATCGCAGTGAGCGGCTGCCGGCCAATCTCATCATGGCCCAGCGGGACTACTTCGGTGCCCACAAATATGAACGGAAGGACGCCCAGGGAACGTTTCACACCCAATGGATGGAAAGCGAGGAGAAAACATGAAAACCAGCGGCCTTCGTCCCGGACCCACCATTTTTGTCATTTTCGGCGCCGGAGGAGATCTGGCCTGGCGCAAGCTGATCCCCGCCCTCTACAATCTCTTCCTCGACGGTTGGATGCCCTCCCAATACCAGATTCTCGGTATGGGCCATGGAGACATGAGTGACGAGGACTATCGAACCCATCTGCGAAAAGGCGTGGATAAGGTCTCGAGGAGGGGCGAGGCGCAAAAGGAGTCGTGGGACGACTTCGCCTCGAGGATCTCTTTTGTGAGTGCGGAATTGGGGGACAAAAAGATATACAAAGATCTGTCCAAGAGACTGGCCGCCCTGGAAAAAGAGTGGGATGGTCGCGCCAATCATGTGTTTTACCTGGCCCTGCCTCCCTCCTTGATCGGTGACGTGGTGAAGGGACTCTCAGCTGCCGGGCTCAACAGAGACCAAGCTCGGATCGTGGTGGAAAAACCCTTCGGCAGCGATCTTGAAAGTGCAAAAGAACTCAATCGAACACTCGGAGAGGAGTTCGAGGAGAAACAGATCTTTCGAATCGACCACTATCTCGGAAAGGAAACCGTGCAGAACATCCTGGCGTTTCGTTTTGGAAATG
>JARRPY010000027.1:0-21441 GCA_037382425.1 Deltaproteobacteria bacterium | reverse complement strand
CTACCCCAATATATGGGAGCTTGAGATACTTAGATTGATTGGGAGGGAGTGAAGAATGCGTGCATAATCTTTCCGTCACCCTTTGGTCAATTTAGGCCGATTTTCAGGTAAATGCCAAACCAAAAATCAAAAAATGCTCAATGCGAGAATACATTTTCCAGCCTTAAAGCTGAAGCCGCCTTCATGACCCAATTTGCCGTAAATTGAGAACCTGTGACATCCATCGGTTTGGGTCGATCGGATGATGTTTACATAATGATGCCAAATCCACTACCTTGGATTCTTTTTTGCTTTCTTTTTGGGTATCCCAAAAATCACCACCATCAGGAACGGGTGAAGGCCCCAAAAGGCGCCGATGTGGCCACAGCTGTGGACTTTTAAAATTTCTGACATCTCCTAAATGCCGCCCTCATCACCCATGAAATCCCATGCTTTGACATGGGAAATGCCGTTTTGGTTTCCGAAACTCACATCATCGATGGAGGCCCCCTTTTTTCCACAGACAATTATTCCTGGATGGGTCTTAAGCTTTTCAACCGGGTCTCCTTAGAAGTTTTAAATTGACACATCTTATTAGATTTATCTAAAATTTATTTTAGGATGTTAAGTTCCATCGATGTTCTGGTATTATCCCAATGCCTTACATTCAAGGACAAATTGAAGATTAAGGCGCGAATGTTTGAAACCCTTGAAGACCAGACTATCCACTTGATTATAGGTCGTGATCAAGCAGATCCGTTTGTGAGGATTGCCCTGGATCGTGGGGTCCCGTTATGAAAGATGATTTAAAGGCGCTCCTGCGCAATGAAATTGAGAACCTTGGACAGGCCCGAGATGCGCTCATGTATTCTTATGAGCGGTGTCGCCCGCTGACCATCGAGGCGGGTATGGATAACGGAACCATGGAACGATTTGAGGCGTTAACGGCTCGTTTCGCGAGATTGAGTGATATCATGATCCAGAAGGTATTCCGGACGCTGGATGCCCTGGACTTGGAGGGTCGGGGGACCGTGCGGGATCGTATCAACCGTGCTGAAAAGCGCGGTGTCATTCAATCGGCTGATGAGTTCGTTGAAATCCGCATGGTGAGAAATGAGATCGCTCATGAATACAAGCGGGAGACGATACTTGAAATCTTCGAGCGGGTATTGTCATTGACGCCGAAACTCATGGATGCTGTGGAGGGTATTGAGGCACGAAGCGAGACATATCTGACCTAACAGGTATTCTCCTCAGCCGGGCCGGATTTCCAATCCTGGCAAAGCCCGGGTAGGCATCAGGAGGTCTCCGAGCCACCGTCTCCACGATCCATGAAATCCCACGCATTCACATGGGAAATGCCGTTTTGGTTTCCGAAACTCCCATCATCCATGGAGACCACCTGTTTTTCATAGTTATCATCTATGGATGCCAGTTTTCCAAATTTACGCACCACCACCTTCTGGTCGGGTAACCCGTAGGCCGCCTGAATATATTTTCGGACATTGTTTTTTTCTGCTCCAAAGTCGATTTCACGGCCTTTGATTCTCCCCGTGTAGACCGCATACGCTTCCCTCCTCTTTTTCTCTGCGTCCCTGCCTGCCCCGTGAAACTCTTGTTTTTCTGTTTCACTGGGGCGCCTCAGCGCGAAAGCATGCTTTTTGCAGGAATATCAAGCTTACGGCTCAGAAATTCGGCTCACCTTAACGGGCTGCCACAGTAGGGGCAGAAGCGAAAGCCCGGGTCAACCCGTTGTCCGCATTTTTGGCAAAAGGAGCCTGGGCCTGGAGGCGTGTAGGCAGATATTTCGCCCGATTCGTCCGAGACGGCGCCACAGCGCCGACACTCCAGGAACGGCGTGCCTTTTTTGACGGGGAAAATGGGGATAAAGAACAAAGAGAGGTAGTGATCGACCCGCTTGAGCCGGGCCTGGGCCAGTCCGCATGAGGGACACAACCTGGGCTGGTTGTCCAAGGTAACGGTCTTGGGTTGGATGCCGCCGATGAAGAAAAACATACTAATACGAGCCCCCGAATTCTCACCTTATATATGAAGAAGCCCGGAATCAAGATCGTTTTTCCTAACGGTTTGAGATATGGGAGCCGCCCTCTTGAACCCGACCGCACAATCCGGTATGTTGGTATGAAATTAATGACCAGGAGAATATCATGAAACAGATTACGGAAGCCGTTTTCTTTATCCAGGGCCAGGACGATATGATACCGGACGCCAACGTCTATGTGATCGGTAAACCCGAGTCCAAGGATTTGAGCGTTGTGGATGCCGGGTTGATGGGGAAAGGCCATTACAAGATCGATGCGATCAAAAAGCTCGGGGTCGATCTCTCTCATATCCAGCGGATTATCATGACCCATACCCACCTGGATCACATCGGGTGCCTAAGTGAGATCATGGCGGCCATTCCTCAGGCCGAGCTGTGGGTGCATGCGGATGAGGCTGGCCCTTTGGAAACGGGCGATGAAAGCGTGGTCTATGGGATGGAGATGTTCCGTAGCATGTGTCAGATGCAGTACGGGATCGAGCCGGGGGCCTTCAAGTTCCGGGTGGACCGGAAGCTCGTCGGCGGTGAGACCCTAAAGATCGGAGGGATGTCCTGGGAGGTCCTGCACATCCCCGGGCACTCAGCGGGGAGTATTGCGTTGTATTATTCGGCCGACAAGATCCTCATACCCGGTGACACCGTGTACGCGGATTACGCCATCGGCCGGTTTGACCTGGCGGGGGCGAGCGGCGCCCAACTGAAATCCTCCCTCATGACCCTGGCGGAACTGGATGTGAATATCCTTCTGCCCGGCCATAACCGGATCGTGGAATCGGTGGCTCCGGGGTATATCCTTCAGACGGCCAAGCAATGGGAACCGTACCTGTAGATTTATGATTTTTGATTGTCGATTGGCGATTGAAAACCGAACCCCCTGATTTTAAAACTCAAATGTAAATCGGGCATGGATCGGGCTATGGTTTTTGAGTTTTCTCCAGGAGTGCGGAGAACTGCTTGAACCAATCGATCACCTTCTGCCACCACAGGTTTCTGGTGTGCACTTGGACATAGAGGTCCCCCGGTGCACCACCGCCTTTTCCCGGTCCACCCATCCCCTTGAGACGAATCTTCTGACCGTTCTTCAGGCCCGGGGGGATTTTCACATGGAGTGTTTTGTCGGTCTTGCGGCAGTGATACGCGATGGTGCCCCCCTGCTGTATCAGATCCGGAGAAAGGGTGATGATATCCTCCAGATCCTTTCCGCGCTCCGGCAATTCAATCCCCCATTTTTTCTTGAGGGCATATTTGATCAGCTTGCCTAAGCCCACGCCGAGGGGCGACCCTGAGGCGCCTGGGACGGATCTGAAGGCAAATCCTCTGGCAAATGCCCCGGGCCGTTGAAACTGGAAGGTTTGATACCCGCGTCCATAGGCCTCTTTAAACACATCCTCAAATCCCCTGAAACCGAATGCCCGGCTCAATTCTTCAAAAATCTGCTGGATATCAGATCCCCGGAAGATATCCTGCTCCGTGTAGTTTTGCCTGAAGTGATTGTAGGCGGATGATCCGTAGTGCTCCCTGAGGGTGTCGTACTCCCGTCTCTTGGTGATGTCTGAGAGAACCGCATAGGACTCGTTGATTTCCTTCATCTGGGCTGCTGCGCCCGGGTTATCCTTATTTCGATCCGGATGATATTGAAAGGCGAGTTTACGGTAGGCATTTTTGATCTCCTGCTGGCTCGCTGTTTTTTCCACGCCGAGGAGATCGTAATAATCTTTTGGCATATACCCCTTTCTTATCCATATGTCCCTAGGCCCTCCATCAGAAGAGATGATGGGCGCGGCCGCTTATTGTTGTTCAATATAATCAGTGTGCTGTTTGAATCAAGGTTTCCGAGCCGGGGTTGATCATTCGTTACCCGTGGGGCATAATCGCGAAACGCTTAAAACCCAACGGGCCACATGAGTGATCGTTCTGCCCACTTAAAGAACAGGTGATTTCGCATGAGAATACTGGTCATCAATTCAGGGAGCTCGTCAATAAAATATCAACGCTTCGACATGAGGCGTCAGCAGCGGCTGGCCGCCGGCATGGCGGAAGGGATCGGGGAGGTCGAAGGACGTTTGATGCACACCATTCGTTCCGGTAACGGCCCTTGAGATGTACCGCTACCGGGTGAAAAAGTACATCCGGGCCTATGTGGCCGTTTTGGGAGGGTCAGATCTCCTTATTTTTACGGGCGGGATCGGCACCCATTCTCCGGACATCCGTGCTCCTGTCGGGGTCTTTACCGGCTCGGGATCGAACTGGTTTCAGAGAGAAACCATTCGGGGGACGAGGTCATCAGAGACATCAGCACCCAAGGGAGTGTCACCAAGATCCTCGTGGTTCCCACGGATGAAGCGCTTAGGATCGCTCAGGAAACCCTGAAGGTCTCGATGGGAGCTTAGGCCCTAGGCGCTCTTCCACCCCGCCGAGGGCATTTTATGCGCCCCATTATCCAGGATCAACGATTCACAGCGGGGAAGGGAATTGATGAATCGAGTGCCCTGATTTGGTCCCATGACAAAGACCGTGGTGGACAGCGCATCCGCATCCATGGCCCGATCGGTCCGGACCGACACACTGGCGGCCCCATGGGGAGACATGCCGGTCCTGGGGTTTACGATGTGATGGAACATCTTCTCCCGGTCGAAGTAGATTTCATAATTTCCGGACGTGGCAATGGCGCCGTCGGTCATTTGGATGATGTCGGGATAATGCTTCTTCTTCTGCGGATCCTGGATGGCGATGGTCCACGGTTTCTTGTCCTTTGCGTGTCCCATGGTCCGGATGTCGCCCCCGGCGTTGACCAGGTGATTCTTGATCTGGCGGCGGGCCAGGACCGCGGAGACCTTATCCACGATGTATCCCTTGGCAATCCCATCCAGGGTAATGCCCATGCCGGGCTTTTGAAATCGGATAACCCCATTGGTGTAGCGGATATGGTCGGCGTCCACCAGGGCCAGGGCCGCTTTCAATTCGGCTCTGGACGGCGGCATGTGTTTTCCTTCGGTAAATCTCTCCTTGAAAAGATCGACCACCGGTTTAATGGAGATATCAAAGGCACCGCCACTCGCCTTATGGTAGCGCAGGGAGGCGGCGACCACCTCTCCGATCTCGGGTGGAATATCCTTCAGGCGCCCTTCGGCATTCAACTGGGCCACAGCGGTTTTGTTATCGAAACGACTCATGAGCCGAGTCAACCGATCGATTTCTTCAAATGCCTCACCCATGGCCGCCTGGGCCTCGTCTTTGGACGGGTGCAGCAGTGTCATGGACACGAAGGTGCCCATGGCCAGCCGGGTTTGTGACACCTTATAAAGTCGGCGGTCAAACCGTAGGGCCTCCGCAGAAACCGGAATGGCTGCAGCAGTGGCAACCCCTGCACCCAGGATGCCGGAAAGCTTCAGAAAAGATCGCCGGTTTATGGGATCTTTTTCAGAAAAGAGTCGGTTGATGGTATTCATGATATGCCTCCATTACGCATAATGCATCAATTGTGGTCATGCCGCCGCACTTTGCCGGGCTGACTGCTGATTACCGGGTGTGAAAGCCCGCATAATGTTTCGTGGACATTTTTCCACGCAGACGGTTTCGCACTCGGGTCCATATGCCACACATTTTTCGTGATCGATTTTTATAAGACCGTCTTCTAAACTGACGGCTTTTGCCGGACACGATTTAACACAAATTTTACAGGAGATGCAACCCACCTCACACACCTGCTTGACGGCCTTTCCGGGATCTTTGCTACTGCATGGGACCCAGACCCTGGCGTGGGCGGGGATCAGTTCGATGATCTCTTTGGGGCAGGTCCGGACACAGGTCCCGCATCCGACGCACAATTCCGGATCGACCACAGGGAATCCATTTTCCATGGTGATGGCGTCAAATGGACAGCTTCTCTCGCAGTCGCCCAGGCCGATACAGGCATACCGACAGGCATTGGGACCGCCAAATGCCAGGTTGGCTCCTGAGCAGGACCCATACCCGATGTAATCGAGCTTTTTTTGTACGTTTCCTTCAATCCTGGAACAACGGACGCCGGCAATGATGTCCGCCACCGAGGCCATCTTCTTCCCCGTTATATCGGCCACCAATCCGGCCACCTCGGCCTTTCCGGGGAAACAGAGCGTGGGGGGAACATCCGGGTCATTGACCACTGCTTCGGCGTATGCTTCACACCCGGGGAAGCCGCATCCCCCTCACTGGGCCCCTGCCAGGACCTCCAGCACTTCCTCTACCTTGGGGTTGGCCTCAACCGCGAACTTGTGGGCGGCCAGGGCGAGTCCGATGCCGAAAAAAAGGCCGATACACCCCAATACAGCCAGCCCCCCAAGGGCCAATTTGATTAAAACCGGATCCATTTAATCCTCTAATTAGTTCCTAAGATGAACAATATCTTATCATTTGCAATCGACGATCAACCATCTCAAATCGCCAATCCTAAAAGATACTCATTCCCGAAAATCCCAAGAAGGCCAATGCAAAAAGGCCTGCCACCACAAAGGCGATGGGAAGCCCCCGAAAGGTCGGAGGAACATTGGCCAATTCCAGCCGCTCCCGTACGGACGACATGAGGAAAAGGGCCACCAAAAACCCCAAGCCCGCCCCGAGAGCGAGCATTAAGCTCTCAAAGGCGTTGTATTCGTTATCGGCCAGAATAAGGGGGACGGCAATGATAATGCAGTTGGCAATCACCAGCACCAGGTAGACCCCGAATGCCTTGAACAGGACCGGATTGACCTTCCTCAGGATGGTATCCACCGCCTGTACCGACAGTGAGACCAACCCGATGAAGACCACGATCTGCAGAAAATCGAGCCGGTAGGGCTTCAGCACGAACTGATACAGGAACCACGACATCATGGCGCTGGCCACAATCACCAGTGTAAAGGTGATGCCCATGCCCACGGCGGTGGACTTCTTCTGAGAGGTTCCGAAAAAGACACAGAGGCCCAGGTACTTCGTGAATACGAAATTGCTGATGATCATGGCCCCGATGAAGATGGACAAGAGATACCCGATATACAGCTTTTTCACGGTCAGGATGGCAGGACCAATGGATTTGCCTTCTGACTGAATGTCGGTGGTGGTCACCACATGGGGTTGATCCTTATTGAGATCGTCCTTGAAAATCAAGGTGACCTTCCGATCGTCCGGGCTCAGCTGGATTTCCTTTATGGGCAGCTTAATGTCCGGATCCTGCTTTTCGTAAACGGCGAAGTTGGATTTGTCCTTTGCCCAGGATGGGTCCACCGGACCTGCAAATTCCATGGCGATGCCATTGGTGCCTTCAAAGGTGGTCTTCTTGACAAATTGATGTTGGTTCTGGCACCCCGCCAGGAAGAGGCCCGTAATGAGGACGATGAGCGCCAATAGGTAAGGTTTCAGGATCCGCATGATCAGCTCCTCTTTTTCCTTCGGTTGTATCGGAGCTCCATATAGTTGAACATGCCCATCATCAGGCCCACACAGAAGAACCCTGCCGCCGGGAGCACGAAGAAAAGCAGGGGGCGGAAACCGAGCACATCATACCCCAGTATGGTGCCCATCCCCAGAAGTTCCCGCACCAAGCCGAGTGACACCATGCCGAACATGAATCCGAGACCCATGCCGATCCCGTCCCAAAAAGATGCGTTGATCGAGTTCTTGCAGGCGAATGTCTCCAGTCTCATGGTAATGATGGCAAAGGCCACGATCAGTTTGACAAAGATTCCCATCTCCTTGTAGGCCGCAGGGAAATAAGCGGCCAAGATCAGATCAATGACGGTGACCCAGGTGGCAATGGTCAATGTGTAGGTGGGGATGCGAATGCGGGGATGAATGTAGTTCTTGATGGCGGCGATGGTGCAACTGGAAAAGACCTGTACGAAGAGGACGGCGATCCCCAGCATCAAACCGTTCATGACCGTGGTGCTGATGCCCACGGCCGGACACATGGAAAGCGCCAAGCGAAATATGGGGTTCTCATTTAGAATGCCGTTTGAGAGCAATTGGAAATTGGTCTTGGTTGTTGCTGGCACGATCTGCCTCCTTCACTCCCTAAAACGCCACCGGGATATGTTGCTGTGAAAGGGTCTCATCCAGGGTCTCCATTCGGTAGGCAAATTTTTTCATTATATTTTTGACCCCTGCGGTGACGGCCCGGCTGGAGATGGTGGCCCCGGTCAGTGCATAGATATCCTTGTCCTGGTACCGGCTCCGGATCGTATCCACCACCCCTTTGGGAAGGGTCTTCTCTTCCGACCCTATGGATTCGAGATAGGTCCTGTATTCATCCGGAAGCGGTTTTTTGACGACCTTCAGTTCCTTGATTTTTTTAAAGGATTTTCCCACAAACTGGTTTTTGAAATAGTCCTCTTGGATTTCGGCACCTAATCCCGGGTCCTCTTCTTGTTCCATGATCTCGAGCCCCATAATGTCGAAGGACGGATCCACGGCCAGCATGACCCTGACGAAGGTCTTGAATCCCGGAAATTCACCCGGGACAAGATAGGCCATCCGTTTATCCCCCAAAGTGGCCACTGTGGTAGAGTCCGTATAGGAGAACCGTTTGGGAGGGCGAATTACGTCCCTGAGCGCAGCCTGCCGCTCAGAGGCGTCCTCGGCCGTTTCAGGGGTCATATCCACCGGCTCCTTACCGACAAACTGGCCGTCCAGATTCAGGATCACCAGTTCATAGCCCACACCGTCATTCTTCTCCACGGGGACCAGATACCCCATGGTTTTCACATCCCCGTCTTCGATGATATAGCGATAAAAGGTATAAAGATGAAGGTCTGCGGGTGCGGGATGTCGCTTGGTGTACCCGATGAGCTGCAGCATGGTCCGGTTTTCATTCACCTGCTCGTTGTGTTTCTTGGCCTTGTCCGTGATGATGAAGACAGACCCCATGAGGAGACCCGCCACCAGACAAGAGATGGTTAGCGCAACGGTGATGCGGATGATCTCTCTCATTTCAGCGCTCCTTTTTGGGGCGCGAAGCGCTTGGGCCTAAACCACCCCTCCAATGCGGGCACCAGCGGATTCATCAATAAGATGGCGTAGCAAACCCCTTCCGGGTAGCCGCCCTTCAGGCGAATCAGGACGGTGAGGGCGCCGATGCCGGCGCCGAAGATCAGTTTGGCGGTCCGCTGCGAGGGAGAGGTAACGTAGTCGGTGGCCATATAAAAAGCGCCCAGCATGACCCCTCCGGAGAGGACGGCCAGAAGCGGATTTCCGGTGAACAGCGTTTCCCCGCCGAAGACCCAGGTGAAAAATCCCACGGAAATGATGACCGATACCGGGATATGCCACGTAATGTACCGCTTATAAATGAGGAAAATGCCGCCCAAAAGGAGGAGCAGTGTCGAGGTTTCACCGATACACCCGGGCCTCAAGCCGATAAAGAAGTCCCGGTAAATGCTGGACATGGAGCCGAACTGCTCCATCAACGCCTGGACCCCGTAGTGTTTCAGGACATACAGGGGGGTGGCGGTGGATACGGCGTCAACGCCCTGGCCCATATAGGTGAAGATGGCCGCATCCCGAAGGGGCGGAAGCCAGGCCGAGGTCATGGCCACGGGAAACGTGGCCATCATAAATGCCCTGCCGATCAGGGCCGGGTTGAATATGTTGAATCCGATGCCGCCCAGGAGGTGTTTGGCCACATAGATGGCCATGACGGCACCCAGGATCGGTATCCAGTAGGGGACGCCGGGGGGGATGATGTAGGCCATCAAAAGACCCGTAATGACCGCGCTTCCGTCTTTAATGGTGACCGGGCGCTTCAACAACTTCTGCGAGATCGCCTCCACCGTCACGCAACTGCCCACACTGATGAGCGTGATGATGAGGGTCTGCAGACCGAAGACAAAGATCGACAGAATCAGCGGCGGGATCAGGCACGCCACCACGGTCCACATGATCTTTTCCACCGACTCCCGGCTTTTGATGTGGGGAGAGACCGAGACCGTCAGCACATTGGATCCGCCATCCGGCAATGATCTGTTTTTTTCTCCCGTTTCGATGGGTCCGTTCCTCCTGATAATTTTCAAGAAAACATCTATTTCTTGGCCTTCATTTTGGCCAGCCGAATGAACTGTACCAGCGGCCGCTTGGCCGGACACGTGTAGGCGCAGCATCCGCACTCAAAGCACTCAAACACGCCGAACTGGGAGGTCTCTTCGGCACGGCCCGCCTCCACATAAATACCGATCTCATTGGGCGACAATCCCATGGGGCAGGCGTCCAGGCACCACCCGCACCGGATACACTGTCCGTGCGGGGTCGTGTCAATCTCATCGCGGGTCAAAAAGAGGATCCCCGATGTGGTCTTGGTGACGGGAATGTCGAGATCCGGGACAGCAAATCCCATCATGGGCCCGCCCATGACGACCTTGGCCAGATCCGGTGTGGTCCCGCCGAGAAACTCGACAATGTCGGTCATCCGAGTCCCGATTTTCACCAGCAGGTTGGCCGGTCTGGCAATCCCCCGGCCCGATACGGTAATGACCTTTTCATAAAGCGGTTTTTTGAGCACCACGGCGTCATAAATGGCCTTGGTCGTGCCGATATTCTGGACAATGACGCCCACGTCGAAGGGGAGGCCGAACCCGGGAACCCGACGACCGGTGATCCCCTCGATGAGTTGTTTCTCGGAGCCCTGGGGATATTTGACCATCATGGGATCAATCTGGATGTGCATCCCGTCCGATGCGGCTTGAGCCCCCGCGTCGGTCAGGGCTCGAACGGCGTCCGGTTTATTGGCCTCAATGCCGATGTGGCAATTGGATATCCCGAGAATCGTGAGAATAATCTTGGCCCCTTCGATGATCTGATCGGGGTGTTCCACCATGACCCGGTGGTCTGTGGTCAGATAAGGCTCGCATTCCGCCCCATTGATGATCAAGGTGTCCACCTTCGCCTCCGGAGGTGGGGAGAGCTTGACGTGAGTGGGAAATCCGGCGCCGCCGATTCCCACAATACCCGCATTTTTCACCCGGGCCAGCAAGTCCTTGCCCGACAATCCGGACCAATCCGAGGCGGCATACGTTCGGGGCTTCGCTTCCGGATCTGTTTCGATCAGTATGGAGGGGGCCGATACCTGAACGGGGTGTGCGGATGTGCCGATATTCTTTATCTTACCGGTGACGCTGCTGTGGATGTTGGCCCCGAGTCCCTGGCTGACTTCCCCGATGAGGTCCCCTTCCGAAACCGTGTCCTTTTTCTTGACCAGGGGATCCGCCGGCGCACCAAAATGCTGGTTCAACAATATCTCGAGCTCTTCGGGAACCGGCATCGGTTCGATCTTCTGATGTTCGGCCAGTTCTTTGCTTTCTGCGGGGTGGGTTCCCCCTTTGGGAAATGTGAGCAGGGGTTGTGTCATTGTCATGGTTGGGCCATTAAATCCTGAAACTCTCTTAATCGTCTGGTTATTTGAGCAAATTGGGCGCTTATGATGTTCCGATAGGCGGGACCTTCTTGGATTGGCAGGTCCCGAGAATTGCCGACACTTAAAACAATAAATGGTAATATTTGTCAAGGGTTTTCTGGCTGTTCTTTGAACACCTCCCTCGCCTTTAGGATATCTTTGGCGATCTGATCTGACAGGTGTTTGACCGAACCGAATGTCTTTTCATCTCGCAGTTTCTTTAAGAAACTGATTCGGATCTCCTCACCGACCAGGTCTTGATCAAAGTCGAGGATATGGGTCTCTATGGAAAACGGGCCCTTGCCGAAGGTGGGATTATATCCGATATTGGTCACCCCGTCATAACGCTCATCCGAGACAAAGACCCTGACCGCATACACACCCAGTTTGGGAATCAATTCATCAATCAGTTCAAGGTTGGCCGTGGGATAGCCCAGGAGTTTGGCGCCCCGGTCCCGGCCTTTCACCACGGTCCCGCATATCTGGTAATTTCTTCCCAGGAGCACTTTGGCTTCGGAGAGATTTCCTTCCTGAATCAGCTCGCGGATGCGGGTGCTGGAAACCAGGGTTCCGGCGATATGAACCGGTTCCACTTTGTGCACCTTGAACCCATACGTCGTGCCCATTTCTCGTAACAGGGCCATATTTCCCTCGCGGTTGCGACCGAAGGAGTAGTCGTATCCCACCACGAGTTCTTTGATCCCGATTTTATCCACCAGCAGGTCTTTTACAAAATCTCTGGCCCCGATGGCCGCGAACGCCTTGGTGAAGGGAAGGCACAAGATGGTTTTGATATTCTCTTTTTCTATCAAATGAAGTTTTTGGCGGGTGAGAGTGATCAAAGGCGGTCCGTTGCCCGGTTTCATGACCTTGATGGGATGGGGATCAAATGTCATGAGCATGGATTCGCCATCGATGGCGCGGGCCCGCTCCTTGACCAGATCAAAAAGCGCCAGATGGCCCCGGTGCACCCCATCGAAATTGCCGATGGTTAACACCGGATTTTTCAAGGGGGTCTCGAGTTGGTTTAGATCAGTTAAGATTGCCATTCAAAAAACAGATGCTCCTTTGGGAAGGTTTCAGGGGAGATTGGTCTCTTCCCCCGGTCCACAACCATAATATGAATGTTTGGCCCTATTCCGCAAAAGGTGTTGACAAAGTGAATCTTTTAGTATAATTTCCCTCCTGTTTTTTTCAACCCCTAATTTTGTGCCGAAGTGGCGGAACTGGTAGACGCGCTAGGTTCAGGGTCTAGTGGGCGTACGCCTGTGCGAGTTCGAGTCTCGCCTTCGGCACCATGTGGATTTTAAAAAGCGCGATCCTGAGAGATCGCGCTTTTTATTTTGAACCGAGGGATGGCTTAGGTGGACTTTTTAGGGCGGTGGGTTTCGGTGTATGTGCCATCCGAAAATGGCGCTACATCCCTGATCCATCAGCTTCCGGACGGGATCGTGCAGATCAAGGAAGGTTCGTTGGCTTCGCGTTGTGCGATGCGCTTCATCCGCCGTTTAACTTACGTTTCAGAACATCCGAGCACTTGAATGTCACCACTCGCCTGGCATCCAGCGTCAGGTGATTTCCGGTTTGAGGATTCCTCCCTCGGCGATTCTTCTTGTCCCTCACCTGGAATTTGCCAAAACCCGAGAGCATGATATCTTCACCGGATTCGAGGGTTCCCTTCATGAGTTCCAGGACGCCATTGATCAAAAACGACGCGTGGTCGGCGGGGAGTGCGAGTCGATCTTGGATCGCCTGGGCGATTTGGGTTTTGGTGAGTGTCATGGTGGCCGGCTCCTTGAAAATAGAGGATGGGAGGGATCTTCGAATTTCGGAGATCCATCAGTAGATGTGAGGGGAAAAAATCCTCATTAACAAAAAATAATAAGTGAAAAATCTACAAGAGTCAATTCTCTTCCAGCCTTCCTTTAATAAAGGTTTTGACAGCTTCCGGAACCGAAGTGAACTTGACTCTTAAATTTTTTTGGTGAGATCCTTCCCTTAGATTTTCAATCGACACCGCTTTTGCATATACGCCGGGCAGTTGTTGAGTTGAATCTGAGCTGAAGCGCAATTCAATTCAGGCACAGAGATGCTGTATTTCCCTTGAATCCCGGTGACATCGTATAGCATCATGGGGCGGTCTATCCCCTTGAATTGGGCCTCAAGTGTGTCTCGTATGCTAAGCTGAACGCTTATTTTTTCAAGAGTTGCGGGGCTAATCAGAATCTGCCCCCCCACGGTGTGAGATTCAATACGATAGGTGGTGTTAATGGGGGTTCCGACAGCCCCGTATTTGGTTCGTTTTTCAGAGCCAATATTGCCGACCACCACCTCTCCGGTGTTGATGCCGATGCCCATTGCCAGTTCAGGCAAATTCCTCTCTCGAAGTATGCGGTTCATGTGGGGCATGGCTCGCTGCATCTCGATGGCGCACGCGACCGCGCGTTCCGGATCGTCGATTGCCTGTAGAGGTGCCCCGAAAAAGACCAGCATACCGTCCCCCTGAAGCTCGTCCACGGTTCCCCTAAAGCGAGCAATAATGTCCACCATTCGTTCAAAATAATCGTTCAGTATTTGGATGACGTCTTGAGGAGGAAGTCTCGAGGATGTGGACGTAAAGCCCCGTAGATCCGATACCAGGAAGGTGACCTCGCGGTTTTCACCGCTCATTTCAAGACCGTGGGGGGAGTTGAGCAGTTCCTCGACTACTTCCTTACTCAGATACCGTCCGAAGGTGGTATGGATAAAATGACGGGTTCTCTCCTCTTTAATGAAGCGGAAAACAACGGTAGCCGTCACGGCAAAAGCAAGCATCATAAGTGGCCGGATGATCGGGAAGATGAGGTTGGCGTAAAGAAAGCCTGCGCCCGCAATACCGATATAGCCAATGCCCATGCCGAGCGTGGCGAGGGTAAAGGTGAGCGAGGAGAGTGTCTGGGAAAACGTAAAGAGGATCATGAGCATTAACCCTTCTATTATCAGCTCTTGTGCGGCCGAGAGGTCGGTGATAAAGGAATCCTGGAGGAGGGTATGGAGCGCACTGGTGTGAATGCCACCGGAAAGAAAAAGGGAATCCGTGGGTACGGGTCCAAGATCGGCCGCGCCCGTGGTCACTTCCGATACCAGTATGATTTTTCCCGACAATTCATCCGCCCACATGGCCATCTCATCTCTGTCCTCAGAGGCGGTGTAGATATCGGCGAAGTCATAGTGCTTCATTCGGCCCCAGGGACCGATGAAATTGACCAACATGTTGCCGTGTCGATCAATGGGAATCGCCATGTCGTGCCCCGATGACGCTTCGGGCCTCTTGGCCCCTTTGAGGGTAATGGATATCCCGGGTTTGACCGTGATTCTTTCCGGAGTAACCCGAAGATAGTCACAGATGCCCCTGAACGAAAAGCTTGGATAAAACGCCCCTTTGTATCTGACCAGGAGCAAAATCCGGCGGTTCACCCCGTCGGGATCCGTGTTCAGATTCAAAAAGCCCAAGCCACGCGATGCGGACGCCAGTTTTGGAAAGGTGATGAGGGGATCCGTTCCCCGATAAAGCAAGTCCGGATTCCCATCGACACCCACGTTCCATGCGGTCTTTTCCAGGTAAGGGATCGCTTCAGACCCTCCTGTTATCTCCTGATCATTTGCCTCATGTCTCAGCCTGAAAGCCATGCCGAAATACACATTAGCGGCAGTCTTGGTGGCATCTATGAGGGCCTCGTCCTGGGTGGGATCCGAGGGTGCGGCGAAGATGAAATCATACATCTGGGCGGATACCTTCATCTCACCTAAGTTCTTTATGACGCGCGCATAATGGGAGCGATTCAGGTAAAACGTCTTGAGCCGTTTAAGGGTGGAATCGGTAATGTCCACGTGCACGATGGTATCGTCGTAGGTGGGGCGAAAACGGGGCGTGGAAGATCTGAAGAGGAAAAGGCGATCAATCGCCTTTGCATCCCATGTCCCCAAGAGTTCCGGGAGCACCCAGAAACACAAGCGGGCCGCCAAAAAGGCGCCGAGAAGGATAAGGACCGTGATGTGGAGATGGTGTCTTTTATTTGTGTTCAATGGTGAATGTCTTGCCGTAGAAATTGGATGCGCTGACCTCCGAGGCAATGGGATCTATGTCGGGAAAGGCACGCTGATCATCTTTTCGTTGGCCTCTCACGTTCCCACCGATGGCGATCGGTCGCTCAGCCTCGGATGCAAATCTATGGTGCTGACGTCTGGTTTCTTTAATCTGCGAGATAAGCTTTTTGGCGCATGTCTTCTTGTCCGAGGCAGGCGCTGAAGTATATTTTTGGAAAACAGACTCCAGCGTCAAGAGTCTTTGGGCTGAAGCCAGCAAATAGAAGCGCTCAATGCCCGGCTTTTGATCCAGTTCAAACCAGTTTGAGCCCCGGGGGATGTAATACTTGATGCCTGTTTGATACTCTGTTTCAAACTGATTCAATGCGTAGGGAAATAAGAGGGCTATATCATCCTCACCCGTCCTGTAAAAGAGATACACAAAGCACCGGGTGTTGAGCTGAATCAAGAGCTTTAGACGATCTCCGGTCTTGAGGACCGTATCCCGTGTGATGGCCACGAGCCTTTGATCCCCCTTCTGCCCCACCATGGCCCCGAAGGCCCATCGGAAGCAGACCTTATCTTGTTGCTGTTTTTCCCCCATGGCCTCTGAGTGAAGCGACAAAAGGAAACAAAAAGAGAGCGCGCCGACCAAGGCGGAATAATTTTTCACAAGGCGTTTCATTTTATTCCCTCCCGGTGTTGGTTGTTTTTCATTTGCCCAAGAAGAATAGAAATTCCCCTTCTCCTTCAAGCCTGCCGTACAACGGCGTCTGGGCCTGGCCGGAGGCGTTGGACACGGCCGGTCTGAGATAGGCACCCATTTCCGTGCCGGTGACAACATTATCTTTATTAAAGTCCGCTTCTCCCTTAAGAGCGTTCAAGAAATAAGTGGTGAAGAGACCGTGCCCTCCCTTTTCCTGAACCTGCTCTCCCTTGCCTCCTGCGGTGATGATCTGTACCACACGCATGGAGGCTATTTTTCGCAGATAATCACTGACTTTAGTTGAAATCCCGCCGGATCTGTTGAGACCCAGACCGGAATAGCAGGAGTCCATGGCATAGAGAATGTGTTTTGCGGGGATACGGCTTGAGAGGGAACGGATTTGATCCATCGAGATGGCCGATGCCCCATAGTTGGAGACATCGCCGTCCACGGGGATAATATACCCTCTTTTGCCCCCTTCGGGTAAGTCTTCTGTTTGACCGTGCCCCGCAAAATAGAAAAAGAGGCGATCATTGCGGTCCACTTTTTCGGGGAGTCGATGAAAAAGCTCCGTTAGGATCCGGCGCTGGGTGGCTTCCTTATCCAAGATAAGGGTGATATCGTCGAAACCGCTTTGTTTCAGTTTTTCCGAGACGGCCGTGGCGTCATTGACGGCGAATTCCAGAGACGGCCATTTTTCATATGTGTTTATTCCAATGACCACGGCAAAGGATTTGCCGTAGAGGTCTTTCTTATGGGCAGGGAGTGCCGCTTTGGTCATCGGGGGCATGGTATATGCCTTTCCTTCCACCTCCACCGAAAGAGAGGATCGGTTTCCGAGACCATCGGCCGTCTCCACCACGATGGTGTTGCTTCCCACGTGGATCGGAACGTCTTTCAGGAAATTGCCCCGGGCATCAAAGAGGGTATCCATGCTGTTGACCCTGACCCATGCGACCCCGCTCTTATCGGTTGTGATGCCCCTCACGGAGATATTTTGTGTGGGACTCACCAGGTTCAGTCCCCTTCTGGTGGATGGCTCATAAAGGATGATTTTGGGTCCGCTCGTGTCTCTCTCCTTATCAATCTTGGATTTTAATTGGAGTGATTTCGGGTAATCTCCTCTTATGTCGAGCGATCTTTGGAGATATCGGCTGGCGTCGTCCATGTCTCCCTTTTGAAAAAACAGGCCGGCCAAAAGATAATACAATTTGTAGTTGGTACTTCCCAAATCAGCGGCCTTGGTAAAAAAGGCAATCGCCTTTTCCTTGTCTCCTTTCTTGCGGTAATGGTTCCCGATCAATTCATAGGGCCTAATAAAGCCAGGACAGAGATCAATGGCCTCCATGTAATATTGGCAGGCCTCCTCTTCCTTTGAGGCGAATTTCCCTTTCCAGAAAAGAGTGGGGGCAGTGTCGCAGCCTGTAGAGGGGGTGGAAGGGCCTGTTTTTGTCTCTTCTGATATTTTCTCAGCATTATTTATTCTGAAGTTGTCGAAACTTCCTTTAACCGATGCATTCGCCTCAATAGAGGCTCTCTGGGCAACGAAGTTCGTCACGCCCAGACCGACAGCGACATCGCCTTTCATTCCAGAGAATCTCGCGATCCTTATCCATTTTGAATCTTTTGCTTCTTTCCGATATGTTGTGACCGTATCGCCGATCCTTTCGATCCTCAGTGCACCGTGGAAATTTCCGATTCGATTCCACTCCCTGGTCGGCCGCGCCCCTCTTTTCTTGAAAAAGCTGAAAACCACCGGTGGATCATGTTCTTTTTTAGACAGGCCCAACACGGCAAGGGAATTGTTCTGTTTGTCATTTGCCACAAAGAGGAGGGCCTGTTCCATATCTCCTGTTTTGTTCTTGAAATCCATGTGGCAATCCACCTGAATGTCAAAATCTCCTTTGAGTGTCCATCTTGATTCGAGGCCCCCTCTCTGAAAACCACCGGTTTTGGTCTGTATCTGCAACCGACCATCTTGAACCCTTATATCCGGAATTTGAAACATCTGTTTCCCAAGAGGGAGAACCCCCGATACCTTCCACATGTCATGCCTCAGTTTTTCGAATGAATCGCTGTATGGGATTTTCTGAGAGAGATCGCGGTGCGTTTCATTGCCGGTCGGTGGGGTCTGCGACCATAGGGAAGGGGTGTTTGTTGCCATGAAGGACAAACACAAAAGGACCACCGAAAGGAACCTTAATGCGATTTTGTTCATGATGACCTCCAGTCTGGTTCCAAGGTCATGCTTGGCGAATTCTACCATGGCTTTTTATATCTCTTCTTCAATGATTTGTTCTGCCGCATTTATCCTGAAATTGTCGAAGGTCGCGGTGACCGGTGATCTCGCCGTAATAGACGCCCTGTTTAACACAAAATTTTGAAGCTTGAATCCGAGCATGACCTCTTTTGGAAGAAATTGAAAGGAACTTATTTTCTTCCATTCGGCATCCTCTTTTCTTTTGTAGAGCGTACTGACCAAATTCCCTGTTTTATGCCAGTTGCCTAAATGCAATTTGCCATTTTGTCGGACCGATGAGAAAATCGTGCTGAAGTCACGGCCTCCCCTTCTTAAAAGACACAAAGAAACCGTGTCATCTTTTCCGATCTCTTTCCCCTTTCCGATGACGGCAAAGACCAGTGACTGATCCATGTCGTATGCACCTTCTTGAAAATCGATATGACAATCCACCTGAATGTCGAAATCTCCCCTGATGGTATACCTGGATCCCAGTCCTCCCAAGCTGAAACAGCCGGTCTCGGTCTGCACCCAGAGTTTTCCATCTTTGGCCTCGGTTTTTCCCAGCTTGAAGTTGGCTTTTTGTGCCTCGTTATGGATGTAGCCCGCCTTCTCCCAGAGCTCGGTCCGAGATTTATCAAAGGTGTCATTGTAGTAGGCCAGCTTCTCCTGTGGCAGGGTTTTCTCCACTTTAAGAGATGCCGTGTCCGTGACGCATCCGGAAAAGAGCCATAAGAGGATCGGCGATAAAACGATGATGCTGAATCTCTTCCTCTTTTTCATGTTAAGGGTCTCCTTTTTGCTCAATTGAAAAAATGCTATTCCCCGGTCAAAAAAGGGTCGTTTTTTCTGATTGATAAACGATGCTTCCTCCCACCATGGTTGCTTCGGCTTTTACGTTGCGAATGTCATCCTTAGGGATCGTGTAAAAATCTCGGTCCCAAACGACCATGTCCGCTGCTTTTCCCTTTTCGATGGAACCGATCTCCTCTTCCTGTGCTCCTGCAAGGGCGCCTCCCATGGTCTGTGCCCGCAGGGCGTCCTGAATGGTTATGCCCTCTGACCTATCGAATGGGTACCCATCCCGGGTGACCCTCGCACTCGCCTGCCACAGCCCGAGTTGCGGCTGGTACAGGGGAAAAGCGGGCGGGTCCGCCCCGAGCGCGACAGGAATGCCGTGACTTAAAAACGACTTAAGGGGTATAACACCGATTTTGTCTTCCCGCATCTTCAGACCCTGCCATTTGTCTCCCCAGCCAAAGATCCATTGGGGATGCGTGCAAATGGTAATCCCTGATTTTTTTATCCGTTCGAACGCAGCGGTTCGTGGTCCCAGTGCATGTTCGATGCGGTGGTGATGATCTTGTCTCGGCGTCTTTTTAAGGGCGATTTCGATTGCATCCAGTATCTGGTCAACGGCCCGGTTTCCCACCGCGTGGATGCTGACCTGGTGACCGGCCGAGTGAAATGTATCGAACATCTTATGGAGTTCCTCAGACCGGTGAAGGGGAATGGCGAAAGGATTGAAGTCCCACATCCCGCCGCCGGCCCCATCCACGGCCATTTTGAAGCCGCCCCATAGCGAATTGAAGCATGCGGGGAATTCCCTCTGATATGAGATGAGGTCCCGGATTTTTGACTGGGGGTAGAATTCACGGGATTTAAAAAGGGCATACAGCACCTTTTCCCCAATGGATGCGTTGGGGATATAGGGCCAGAGTTTTATCCGGATGGGCATCTGTCCGGTTCGGACGGTATCAAAATATGCCCGATGAAAATGGGGTGCGCCCAGGCTGAAAAAATTGTCGTGTACGGTGGTGACCCCTTCGGCAGCGTATTTTCGTGCCGCGTATAGAAGGGCCTGTTTTGATTGTGAATCGTCGGGGAGTGGGATGTGGCGTCGGACCAGATTGAGAGCCGGATAGTTTGCCAACAGCCCATTCGGCATGCCATCCAAAACGGCTTTTCCGATCCTGCCGCCGGGGGGATTGGCCGTTTGCTTGCTTATTCCTGCAATCTTAAGCGCAAGGGAGTTGGCAAAGCCCCACTGCCCTCCGGTAAAGACCGCGAGGATGGGGTGAGACCTGCTGATGCGACCCAGATCCTCCTTGTCCAAAAAGGACATGGACAGGCTCTCTATGCCCCATGCGGATATCCATTCTCCCTTTGGAGTATTTCTAGCCCGCCGGGCCAGCGCGTCTAAGACTTCCTCCTTTGAGCTCAACCCCTGGAGATTCAAAAACCATCCATTCTCTCTCAATCCGAAAAACGGGAGGTGGGCATGGGCATCGATCAGGCCGGGGGTGAGGGTCTTGCCTTTCAGGTCCACCACCCGGGTCGCATTCCCGATGTACTTGGAAATCTTATCGGTACTACCCACGTCGAGGATCTTTCCGTTTTTAACGGCCACGGCCTGGGCCATGGTATCCGAAGCATCTACGGTAATGACTTTTGCGTTGGTGAGGATCAGGGTTGCCGTGGGTGTTACGGCTTCTATGCGGGTGGGGGCACCGAGAAACGCGAGGGTGGCGAATCCCGATACCCTGAGGAATTCCCTTCGGTCTATACGCTTCGGTGAATTGGCTTTCATGGTTTGCCCCATATTTTCGCGAGCAACCCGTTTGTATGTTTTGTATATCAGGTGATTTTGAAAAGCAAGCGTTGATAATCCCGCAAAAAATATGTTTTCGTGCTGAGACGCCCCAGTGAAACATAAACGCAAAGGTTTCACGGGGTAAACAGGGACGCAGAGAAAAAACTATATTAATTTTAACGAGTTACCTTTGCGCGGTTTGCGTGAAATTTCGCCTTGTTACGAGTGTATCAACGTTAGTGGCTTATTCTGTATTGCAAGAACAGGCTGCGCCAAGGGGCATCCGTTCGATCAGGAGGAGAAGGACGCGGGTTCAACAGGACGTTTTTTCGGATGACCGGTTATCCCGGCGGCGTTCGCAGATCCGGTTCATTAGCATGGCAAACGAGTCACATGTTGT
>JARRPY010000026.1:0-17014 GCA_037382425.1 Deltaproteobacteria bacterium | reverse complement strand
CATTAATACTTCTGACGTCTGTTATCCTCTCTATCTTTTGTTTAACCGCCTGCGGCCAAAAAGATCCCTACACCTATGAGCAGATCAAGAAGGCGCAACAGGAGACCAAGGCCCGAACCCATATGCCCCCGGCGGACCGAACCTGCCCGCTCCCATCAAAAACGGACGCGCTTAAGCCCGGCAGTTCAATAGACCTGAATAAAGCCGTGGAGATCGCCCTTCAGAACAACCCGGACATGGACATGGCCCTGGCGCGGATTCAGCAGTCCGAGGCCATGCTGGATGAGGCCATGAGCGCCTTTTGGCCGATGATTTCCATTTACGGGGAATATCTTCAGGGAGATGCGCCGTCGGCCTATCTCTTCAAGACCATTGACCAGCGAAAACTCCCGCCGGGCACCAATTTCAACGATCCGGGCTGGTTCGAAAACTATGAAGCGGGGGTTCAGGGACAGATCAACCTCTTTAACGGCGGCCGGGACTACCTCCGCAAACGGATGGCGGACACGGGTCTCAGCATCAGCCAACTGGGCCGTGAGACCATGAAAAATGCGCTGATCAACTCGGTCATCGACGCCTATTACAGTAGCCTGGCAGCCGGACAATATGTGGACATCGCAAAGGAATCCGTTAAATCCGTTCAGAAAGAACTTGAGATGATCAAGGTGCGATATGAGGCCGGCGGCGCCTTGAAATCGGACGTCCTCTCCCTGGAAGTGGCCTTGGCCCGGGCAAAGGAGGGCCTGATCCGTGCACAGAACAACCACTGTCTCTCCATCTCTTCTTTGGCCAATCTCCTGGGCCTCGACCCGGACACACCGCTCGCACCCAAGCCCGAGGCGAAAACACCCATAGACGTACCCGGTAGTTATGAAAAAGCACTGGTGGTGGCGTTGGCCCGGCGCCCGGAGCTTAAACAAACCCGTCTAAGCGTGGTTCAGGCAAAAATGGGAGTGGATATGGCCCGGGCCGAGTTTCTCCCAAGATTGGACCTCCAGGCCAAGACCTACTTCGATGACCCGGGGCTCAGTTTCGACTGGGACCGGCGGAACTGGACCGCGGGGATTATTCTCAACTGGGATCTCTTCACCGGCTTTCGCAGAAAATCCCATATAGATAAGGCCCGGGCCGTGCTGGAAGAGATGCTGGCCGCCGATCGAAAGTCCACTCTCGGTGTCCAGCTCGAATTGAAACGGGCGTATCTCAAATATGCAGAGGCAAAGGCCCGCTGGGAGGTAAGCCAGGCGAGCGTGGCCCGGAGCGAGGAATCCCTCCGGCTGGTCGAAAAGGAGTATGAGGGCGGCTCGGCCACCATCACCCGGTATCTTGAAGCGGAACTGGCGCGCAACCGCACCCGCCTTCGGGCCACCACGTCTTTTTATGACCGGCAGAAAACCGCCGCGGCCATCGGGCGGGCCATGGGATACTGGGCGACGTATACGGAATAATGAGGAGCACCATGACTGACCGAAAGCACGGAAAAGGATTTCGAATTTTGAGCGTCCTGGGGGGGATCGCCGCTCTCATTGCTCTGATGCTCTATATGGCGGGGATGTTCACGCCCAATCAAATCGGTCCGGGCAAGATCCCCGGAACAGATCAAGGCCCGGGGCCCCAACACACGGTTCAGGCGGTGCGCGAAACCGTTCCCGAATTTTATGAAGCCGTGGGGACGGTTCGGCCCCGGCAGGAGACCCGCGTCGAATCTCAGGTTCAAGGCCGGATCGTGAAGGTCATGGTACGGGCCGGGGATGTGGTCAAAGAAGGGGATCGGCTGGTGGTGCTGGACAGCCGGGAATTCCAGGCCCGGCTGGATAGAGCCAGACAGGCACTGCTCTCCGCAAAAGCCAGAAAATCCCAGGCCGAACAAGCGGTCAATGCGGCCCGGGCCGCCTTTCATCGGGCCGAATCCGCCTACAAGCGCGTCCGGACCTACTTTAAGGCCGAAGCGGCCACCCAGCAGCAGCTGGAAGAGGCCGAGGCCGCCTTTCGCCAGGCCAAGGCCGGCCTCCAGCAGGCGGAAGAGGGCCTGAGAGAAGGGAATGCCGGGGTCAAGCAGGCGGAGAAGGTGGTGGAGGAGAGCGGCATCGCCCTGGGGTACAAGGAGATCGACGCTCCTGCGGCAGGCGAGGTGGCCAAACGCCTGGTGGAACCCGGGGATATGGCCTTTCCGGGGAAACCCCTGGTCATCCTTCAGACCCGGGGGGCGCTTCGGCTGGAGGCCCTCCTTCCTGAAAGTCTGATCAAACGGGTGGCTGTGGGCGATTCCCTCAGGGTCCGCATCGATGCCTTGGGCCAAACCGTATCCGGCAAACTGACGGAACTGGTGCCGGCCGCAGACCCCGTGACCCGTTCCTTCCTCGTGAAGGTGGATATCCCCTCCATAAAGGGGCTGTATCCCGGCATGTTCGGCCGGCTCATGGTGCCTGTGGGCACCGCATCGGTCATATGGCTTCCCCGTAACGCCGTGCGTGAGGTGGGGCAACTGGAAATGGTGGCGGCCAAAATCGGGGATCAATGGAAAACCATCTATGTCACCACCGGTCGGACAGAGGGAAATCGGGTCGAGATCCTCTCCGGGTTGAACGGGGACGAAACGGTTGACGTGACGGAGAAAACCGAATGACCCCTGCAGATGACCGCCCCACCGGCCTGATTGCCCGCACTGTCGAGCTGTTCAGCACCTCCACGCTCTCCATCCTTTTCATTCTCTTTGCCATGGCCATGGGGGTCACGGCGGTGTTGGTGACCCCCAGGGAGGAGGAACCTCAAATTGTGGTTCCCCTGGCGGATGTCTATGTCCAGGCCCCGGGGGCGTCGGCCGAGGAAGTGGAAAAGCTGGTGGCCACGCCCCTGGAACGACTCCTCTGGCAAATCGACGGGGTGGAATACGTCTACTCCATCTCCAGACGGGACATGGCCATCGTGACGGTCCGATTTTACGTGGGCGAGGATCGGGAGCGATCCCTGGTCAAGCTCTACAACATGATTTCCATGAACATGGACAAGGCTCCACCCCTGGTCAAGGGCTGGCTGGTAAAGCCCGTGGAAATCGACGACGTCCCCATCGTGAACCTGACCCTTTACTCCTCTCGATACAATGACCATGAGCTTCGGCGCATCGGTGAGGAGGTGCTGGCCAGGCTGGCCGAGGTGCCCGATATTTCACGAACCTTTATCGTGGGGGGCCGCAAACGGGAAGTCCGAGTGGAACTGATGCCCAGTCGCATGGCGGGCCTGGGCGTCTCGCTTCTGGAGGTGTGGCGGGCCCTCAAAGGAACCGATGCGGCGGTCACCGCCGGCACATTCAACCGCGACAATCGATCCACCTCGGTCACCAGTGATTCCTTTGTGGGATCGGCTCGTGAGACAGCCGATCTGGTGGTCTCCACCCACGAGGGACGACCCGTGTACTTGCGGGATATCGCCCGCATCATGGACACGCCGGAGGAACCCGCCGCCTACACCCGCCTCGGTTTCTCCAATGCCCATGCCCGCACAGAAAAAATTGAAAACCCACCCGGCGGTCTCTCCGCGGTGACCCTGGCCCTGGCCAAGAAACGAGGCACCAATGCGGTGGACGTGGCACAGGCTATCCTGAACCGGCTCGATACGCTGAAAAAAACCGTCATCCCTGACGGCGTTGAGGTGGCGGTCACCCGAAACTACGGGCAGACCGCCCAGGATAAGGTCAATGATCTTCTGGCCTCCTTGGTTTTCGCCATCCTGACCGTAGTGGGGCTCCTGGCCTTCCCCTTTGAGTTTTTCTTTGGCCCTCTTCGTCAACTATGTCTTCGGGTATACCATCAACCGGGTCACCCTCTTTGCGCTCATTCTCTCCCTCGGGCTGGTGGTGGATGATCCCATCACCAATGTGGACAACATCCAGCGCCATATCCGAATGCGGCGCCGGGAGCCCTTGTTGGCCACCCTGTATGCGGTTCAGGAAGTCCTGCCGCCGGTGATCATGTCCACACTGGCCATCATCGTTTCCTTTGTTCCACTCTTTTTCATTACCGGCATGATGGGCCCGTACATGGCACCCATGGCGGCCAATGTTCCCCTCACCGTATCCTTTTCCACCCTGTGCGCCCTGACCGTGGTCCCATGGATCAGCTATTACCTGCTTCGAAGGCTGGGCAAGGGACCCAAAGCGGACACGACCGCTGATGATAACGTCACCCCCCGGTGGATTCGAACAGGGTACCGCAAAGTGGTGGCGCCCTTCCTCGATTCCGGTGTGAAACGATTTCTGCTCTATGCGTTCATCTGTCTCTTGCTGGTGGCATCCATGGGTCTGGCCGCGTTCCGATATGTACCCCTTAAGATGCTCCCATTCGACAACAAGAATGAGTTTCAGATCGTCATCGACATGCCCGAAGGCACCCCCCTGGAGCAGACCGACCGGGTGGTCCGGGATATTGAGGACTATCTCCGCCAGGTGCCTGAAGTCACCAATTTCGTCTCCTACACCGGAGAGGCCTCTCCCATGGATTTCAACGGTATGGTGCGTCACTATTATCTCAGAAAGGGCGGGAACCTGGCCGATATCCGGGTGAATCTGGCGGACAAAAAGCGCCGCAAGCAGCAGAGCCACGCCATCTTACTCCGGCTCAGGAAAGATCTGATGGCCATTGCCGCCCGACACCACGCCGTTATTCAGCTGGTGGAGGTGCCTCCGGGTCCGCCGGTAATCGCCACGGTGGTGGCCGAAATTTACGGCTCGCCGGATCAGTCCTACGAAGATCTCATCAAGGGGGCCAAAAAGGTGGAAGGGATCATGGCGACGGAACCCTTTGTGGTGGACATCGACGACACCACCGAGACGCCCCGGAAACGGCTCGATTTTGTCCTGGACAAGGAAAAGGCGGCGCTCCACGGGGTCAGCGCGGCCATGATCACCCGGACCCTCCGATTGGCCCTCAGCGGCGGTGAAGCCGCCACGGTCCATGAACCGGATGAACGCCAACCCCTCCCCGTGAAGTTGATCCTCCCCAGGAGCAGACGTTCAGGACGCCTGGCCCTCACCCAAATCCCGGTGAAGGGAAGGACCGGCAAAATGATCCCTTTGGGCGAACTGGGAAGATTTGTCGCCGTGGATGAAGATCAGCCCATCTATCATAAGGATCTCAAACGAGTGGTGTACACCTTCGCGGAGATGGCCGGTCGCGCCCCGGCAGAGGCCATCATCGACATGCAGTCCCGACTCTCTCAAAATCCCCTCCCCAAAGGCGTCGAGGCCCAATGGGCAGGCGAAGGGGAATGGAAGATCACCCTCAGGGTGTTCCGTGACATGGGCATTTCCTATCTGGCCGCCCTCATGGGGATCTACACCCTCCTGGTCATCCAGATGAATTCGTTTTTCATGCCGCTCCTCATCATGGTCTCCGTTCCCCTCACCCTCATCGGCATCATGCCCGGATTCTGGCTCCTGAACGTGCTCTTTGCCGACCCGGTGGGGGGATTTGACAATCCCGTCTTTTTCACGGCCACCAGCATGATCGGCATGATCGCCCTGGGGGGCATTGTCATCCGGAACTCCCTGGTCCTCATCGAGTTTGTTCAGGGAGCCATGAAGGAGGGGGACACGCTCAGGGAGGCGATCTTAAAGAGCGGGGCCATCCGGCTACGGCCCATCGTGCTGACCGCGGCCACCACGGCCCTGGGGGCCTGGCCCATCACCCTGGACCCCATTTTTTCCGGGCTCGCCTGGGCACTCATATTCGGTCTCTTGGCCTCCACGGTCTTTACCCTGGTCATTGTGCCGGTCACGTTTTATGCGCTGCAGTCCAGGCGCGAAAACCCGTCCGACTAAACCTTCAGTTGAGAGCGCCCTGTGCAAACATCAAAAACTTACACGCTTATCTCATGAAAAATGGGTGCTAGACCCCATTTGCCCTTTTCTCTGAAATGGGGTAGATGACTCTATTGGAAACGCTACAATTCCTTGGGATAAGGTGAAAATAGGGGGGAGGGATCTTCACGTGTTAAGCCTTTGTGACTTTGTGTGTTGGTGGCAATCTTATGTTCTGGTGTAAAGAAAGGAGCGGCCCATGCTGAATATCGTAACCAAAGACTGGTGGATTTATGTCTTCAGGGGATTCCTGGCCATCGCCTTTGGTCTTTTGGCCATCATATGGCCGGGGTTGACCATCGGGATTCTGATCGTTCTCTTCGGTGTGTATGTCATATTCGAAGGCCTTCTGGCCCTGTCGGCGGCCTTTCGCAATCGTGATCGAAAGCTCTGGTGGGTCCTCCTCCTGGAGGGAATTGCAGGCATCATCGTGGGCCTATTTGCGTTTATCTGGCCGGGGGTGACGGCCGTGGTGCTCATCATTTTCATCGCCTTCTGGGCCATCCTGACGGGAATTCTGGAAATCGCCGCTGCGGTTCAACTGAGACGGCGACTCAAGGGAGAATGGGCCCTCGGGCTCACCGGGGTCTTGTCCATTCTCATCGGCATCATCCTGATCTCCAACCCCGGCGCCGGCGTAGTGGCCGTGGCCTGGCTCATCGGTATCTATGCCATCCTGTTTGGCCTACTCCTCACGACCCTGGGATTCAGGGCCAAAAAAGTAACCGTCAACTGAGAGAAAGGGATCATCATGACCACCTGCGTCACGACACTGACCCGGGAGATGTTACCCCATGCCATCTCCATACAAATGGATGAAATACCCCCCGATCTCAAGTCGGCGAGGCTGATAGCGGATCAAAAGGCCTTTGAGTTGGCCTCGGATCCCATGTTGCTGGCCTGGTATGAGGCCAAGAGCGGCCGCTTCTCGCCCGGTGTGGAATGTTGCAGCGAGACCAAACCCGGCTGGGTGGTCTATGCCGAATCCCGGGGCGGACATCTCGCCATTGAGATCAATGATCTGGCCTATGTATTTATTTACAGAACTGAATGATCCGCGCAAAGTCCCGCTGACCGCGGGATCGTCGCTACGCTTCGACCGGAAACTGAAAAGTCCAAAAAGAAAAACCAGGGGAATGATCAGCCATATCATATCTCCGCGTCATATGAGCGTCTCTGCGCAAGAACGCCCCGGCATCGATCGAGATTCGGCTTTGACAGATGGCGAAAATTAACCGAACCAAGAAAGGAAAGGTCTCAAAATGAAAATAGGAAAAATGATTCGCACTCCCATCGTATTCGCAGTGCTAGCGCTTTTCTTGACGGCATCCATTGGCTCTGCCAAAGATTCAGACCAGAAGACCCCCCTCAAACAGGCCCAAGAAGAAGTGGCCGAGGCCGCCCGTGCCATCAAGAACTATTCCGTGAACCAACGGGATGAGGCCATAAACAAGGTGAAGAAATCGCTGGATGCCCTGGACGCCCGTATCGACCGGCTGCAGGCATCCATCGACAAGAAGTGGGACCGGATGAGTGAGGCCAGCCGCGAGAAGGCGAGGGCCACCATGAAGCAACTCAGGGAACAGCGCAACCAGGTGGCCGAATGGTACGGCGGCATGAAACACAGTTCGGCCCGCGCCTGGGACCAGATGAAAAAGGGGTTTTCCGACGCCTACCAGTCGCTATACGATTCCTGGAAAAAAGCGGCCGATCAATTCAAATCAGACAAAACCGGTAAAGACGGCGTGTAACTGGAGGCCGTTAGTCACGGCCCTGTTTATGAAATAGGGCCCACCGCAAAACGCTATCCGGATTTCAACCGCTACGATAAATGTTTTTAAGGGAGCCATTTGTGACGTCTTCACGTAGTGGACTTCCAGGTCTTCATTTGGTAAGATAAAATCCGAGTATTTCTGAGGTGATATTCATTTGGCTTTAGCCTTTCCCCGTCAGGGTATAAAACGAATATCATCCCACACCGAGGAATGCTGAAAGAGTGGCATCCATTTTCAGCCCGACCGCAGTTTTCCTATGCTTGATCTTCCCGCCGAGATGCCTGAGACGCTGGAAATTAATGCCGGACAGTCCTTGAAGCATATCCCAAGGAGAAACACTCATGGTTTATCTCGATTTGATCGTCAATCTGAGTTTATTGATCGCCCTGACCATTGTCTCCGGTTTTATTGACAATCGATGGCCTCGACATGCGAACTTGGGCGTCCTTTTTCAAGGCGTTCTATTTGGCGGGGCCGCTATAGTCGGGATGCTCCGCCCCCTCGATCTCGGACAAGGCCTGATCTTTGACGGCAGGTCAATCATGATAAGCCTGTGTGCGCTCTATTTTGGTCCTCTGGCAGTGGCTGTTTCCGGGATAATGACCGTGGCCTGTCGTATTTATCTGGGAGGTGTGGGTATGATGACGGGCTCTCTGGTCATTCTTTCTTCAGCCGGTATCGGCCTGATCGCGCGCTCCCGACTCAAGCCCGAAACTGATCCTCCCTCCTATCAGCAGCTCTATTTCTTCGGTTTATTGGTTCATCTGACCATGCTCGGGCTCATGTTTACCCTGCCGGGAGACGCCGGACTAATGGTTCTCAGGCAGGTCGGTCTCCCCGTGGTTTTGTTGTACCCACTGGCAACCATACTGGCAGGGAAGATTTTATCCGACCAGTTAGAAGGAAAACAGGTTTTGGAGGCCCTCCGCGAAAGTGAAAAGAGATACATCGAAGCCCAGCGCATTGCTCAACTGGGCGATTTTACCTGGGATGTGGAAACCGGGAAAGTGACCTGGTCCGATGCCCTGTTTGATCTCCTGCATTACGAGAAATCGGAAGCGGTCGATTATGACAAGGTGGACACCGAAATCCACCACCCCGAGGATGTCGAACGGGTTCGGAAATGGTTAAATGATTGCGTTTCATCCGGGAAACCCAATCTGGTTCCAAATGAATACCGTCTCATTCGCAAAGATGGCAAGGTCTTATCCGTCCGCACGGTGGGGTGATACAATACGAAGGGAATAAGCCCATTCAAGTTTTCGGCACGGTTCAAGACATCACGGAGCGAAAGCGGACGGAAGAGGCGCTTCTCAAGGAGAGAAAGCGGTTTCAACAGATTCTGGATGTTTTCCCATATGGCATCTATATCGTAGACAAGGACCATCATATCGAATACGTGAACACTGCCCTGCGCATTGAGTTTGGGGAACCCAAGCGGCTCAAGTGCTACGAATATTTTCATGAGTTGTCGGAGCCATGTGCGTGGTGTCAGAATGAAACGGTATTCCAGAGGGCTATTGTTCGCTGGGATTGGCATTCTCCAAAAAACGATCGGGATTACGAACTCGTCGACATACCGCTTGAAAATGAGGACGGCACCATATCCAAACTCGAGGTCTTTCACGACAAGACAGAGCGTGTGCGTGCGGAGAAGGCGTTGCTGGATAGAAACCAGTTCATCGAGAACATTCTGGACAACTTACCGATTGGGTTGGCCGTCAATTATATTAGCGAGGGCCAGGCAACCTACATGAACCGGAAATTTGAAGAAATATATGGTTGGCCGAGGGACGTGATAAAGAACATCGAGACCTTCTTTGAAAAGGTCTATCCGGATCCGACATACAGGAAACAGATCCAACGTCGAATTCTGGAAGATATCCGGTCCGGGGATCCGTAACGAATGGTCTGGGAAGGCATTGAAGTCACCGGGCAGGACGGCAAAAAAAGGACTGTGTGGGCAAAGAATAACCCTATTTACGAACTGAATTTCATGATCTCGACGGTCCGAGACATCTCCGAAAGTAAACGGCTTCAGAGTCAGTTGCAGCAATCCCAGAAAATGGAAGCCATCGGCACCCTGGCCGGCGGTGTGGCCCACGATTTCAATAACAAATTGAGCGTGATTATGGGCCGTTCGGAAATGATGCTTATGGAGATGGATAAGGAAGACCCCCATTACGCAACACTTAAAGAAATCCAAGACGCGGCCGAACAATCAGCGGATTTGACCCGTCAGCTTCTGGCCTTTGCCCGGAAACAGACCATCGCGCCCAAGATATTGTCCTTAAACGACACTGTGGAGGACATGCTCAAGATGCTGCGCCGTCTCATGGGCGAAGATATCGATCTGATCTGGAAACCCAATTCCGATTTATGGCCGATCAAAATGGATCCTTCCCAGATCGACCAGATATTGGCAAATCTTTGCGTAAATGCACGGGACGCTATTTCGGGCATCGGTCAAGTGGTCATTGAAACAGAAAATGCGATTATAGATGAGCCCTACTCCCTAGCGCACATGGAATGCACGCCGGGTGAGTACGTCATGCTGGTGGTCAGTGACGACGGCAGTGGGATGGACGAAGAAACCCTGGATAATGTCTTCGAGCCCTTTTTCACGACCAAAGAAGTCGGGAGGGGGACCGGCCTCGGACTCTCCACAGTTTATGGTATTGTCAAGCAGAACAACGGGTTCGTCAACGTCTACAGCGAGCCCGATGAACGGACCACATTCAGGATTTATATTCCGCGACATCGGCAAGGCGTGGTTGAAGCTGATGCTGCGGACAACTTGAGACCAGCGAGAGGTAAGGGGGAAACGATTCTTCTCGTGGAAGACGATCCAAAAATGCTGAATCTGAGCAAGAGCATGCTGGAATCCCTGGGGTATACGGTTCGCGCGGCTCAGGATCCCGAAGCGGCACTGGCCGAGATCAGTGAAATTCCGGAAGAAATTCATGTTCTCTTGACCGATGTGGTGATGCCGAAAATGAGTGGAAAAGACCTGGCGAACCAGATAAGAGATCGGCTGCCCGGGATCAAGGTCCTATTCATGTCCGGCTACACGGCGGATGTCATTGCTCACCATGGTGTATTGGACGAGGACGTTCATTTTATCGAAAAGCCTTTTGCCATGAGTGTCTTGGCACGCAAAATAAGAGAGCTACTGGAATCGGATTGAATTTTACATTAGTGAGCATTCAAATGCTATGTCTAGTCATAGCATCTGCCCGGAATGTGCCAAAAAGTTGTATCCGGCTTACGCCATTTACAAGGAGTAGATCGACCGAGGCTACGAGTAAGTGAACGTTGTGATTACTTGACAATATCAACGAATCGACAACCCGGTCGTCCCGGCCTGTAACAGTTAAAAGAGGACATTTTTCTTGGGTGTCATGGCGTTTCTTTGCGCCGGTCCCGGGCCTTTTTTTCCTTTTCCTTGAATGTCAAGGTGATCTGAGGGGGCTCGATATCCATCAACTGGACCCGACCGTCCGGCAGGCGGATCATGTTGCGGGTGATGGGAAACATCATTTCACCGGGATGGGCAAAAGAGGCATTTATTTCTGCAAAGATGTTTTCCCTATGAAGGGTGCTGGCGTCTTTCCGAAGGCCGCGGACGGTTATCTTCACCTCCGGATCCAGCGGTTCGACGATTTCCATCTGCCGGGGAAGATGCTTGATCTCAATGGGAATCTTGAAACTCACCTGAAAATTCTGCTGCCCGGCCAGGATGAGCCAGAGAAGACAGACCACGCAGAAGGTGATCAGTTTGGTTCGCCAGCGGTGGGTCAGGTGAAACCGTATCTTTTCCGTCCAGCCCTCATGCACCGGTCCGGCGGGGGCCATGGCCTCCCGTACGCGCGCAAAGAGATCATCAGCGGTCTCAACCCTATGGATTTCTCCTCCCCGGGCGAGGGAGACCTCGCCCCGCTCTTCCGACACAATCACCACCCAGGCGTCACACCGCTCTGAGAGTCCCAGCGCCGCCCGGTGCCGGGTCCCCCATTCCTTGGGGAGCCCTTCGTCCGGGCTCAACGGGAGGTAACAGGAGACCTCCACAATCTGGCCGTCTTTGAGGAGCACGGCTCCGTCATGAAAGGGCGATTGCTTCTGAAAGATGCTCTTGAGTGTCTCAGGCGTGGGATCGGCTTCCAGTCGCTGGCCTTCGGTGATGTGTTCATCCACTTTATCCCCACGCCGGATAACGACCAGAGCGCCGGTCTTCTCTTTGGCCAGTGCGAATATGCCGTTTGCAAACCCCGACACCCAGCCCCCAGGCGCCGCCAGCCGCCGAAGTCCCAATCGTTGGAGCGGGTTCACCTTCTCCAGCACCTGCCGGATTTCGGACTGAAACAGGACCACAATGAGGATAATCAAGATCTGCCACATGAATTGAAACACCCATGTGGTGAGAAACAATCCCCAGGTCTTGGCAACGGTGAAGATGGCCCCCAAGACCAGAAGGCCGATGATGGCCTTAAACGCCTTGGTTCCCTGGAACCATAAGAAGAGATAATAGGCCACAACCGTGAGGAATAGGATATCGAGGCCGTCCTGGATTCTGAAATTGGATACGATGGCAAAGAGGCTCATGGCTGGGTCTCTCGGGATCGGTTGGCAGCCTAGAAGAACACGTTACGATAGCGTAACAAAAGGCTATCCCGTTGGCAAGTTGCAAAATACCCGACGGTATGCCGACAGGAAGCCGGCGGAGAAAGCCGCAGCCGGACTCAACGACCCGGCAGACCAAATCACGGACATCGTGTCGAGATACAAATTGCCTTGATCACCGGTTGCTGAATTCAAAAACTGAAGTCTTTTTCCTTGAACAGGAAAAGGCAGGTATCGGCGACCCTCTCGTCGTAGAGGGTCCCTCTATTTTGCCGGATCTCTTCCAGGGCCACGTCGATGCCGAGAGCCGGGCGGTAGGGTCTGTGAGACGCCATGGCCTCCACCGTGTCGGCCACCGCCAGAATACGGGCCTCGATGAGGATCTCCTCCCCTTTAAGCCCCTTTGGATACCCGCTCCCATTCATCCGTTCGTGGTGCTGAAGAACGATCTCGGCGATGGGCCAGGGGAAATAAATACGGCTCAAAATGCCATGGGCGACCTGCGGGTGCGTCTTGAGCAGGTTGAACTCCGTCTCGTCTAATCGAGTGGGCTTGCTGAGGATCCCTGCCGGAATGGCAATTTTACCGATATCATGAATAAGCGCTGCCATTTGCAGGCCTTCTATACGGTCATCGTCCAGTTCCATCTGCTCCGCGATGGCAGATGCAATGGTCTTGACCCGCTGCTGATGCCCTGCAGTATAGGGATCCCGTCTCTCTACAGTGAGGGCAAGAGCCTGGATGGTTCCAAGGAGCGCCTTTTTTAGATCCGTCATGCTTTTCTGCAATTGAATTTCGGCCCGTTTGCGATCACTCACGTTGTTTAGGATAATGATGGTGGTATGCGTCTGCCCGTCTATGGGCGTGGCGCTGAGGGTGACATAATGTTCATTCAAAAGGAGCGGGTCGGTCTCGGATATATCCTGTGGACCTTCTGAAACGGACCGCAGCACCTGCTCGACGCGTTTTTTGTCTTCCCCTTTAAAAAGCTTCTCAAAATGTGAGCCCAGCAGGTCTTCTTCCGAATCTCCGATGAGTTTAAGGGCCGACTCATTGGCATAAACGATTCGTCGATCCGATGTAAGCTCCAAAATCCCCTCCGACATAGTTCCCAGAATCAACTCAAAGTGTCGGGTAATAAAAAGGAGTTCACGGGTCGCTTTTCTCGGGAAAATCTCTTCCATCCCCTTGGCTTCCCGGGAAACATGTGCGGACGTTTTCGTTTCGAGTTCCTTTAATGCCACATGAATATTCTTGGCCATCTGATCAAAGGGGCCCTTCACGACCGTACCTTCAATACCGAAGGCGTCAAAATCCGTTTCCATCTCGGCCAAATACCCTGAAACGATGATAATGGCGGTTCTGTCAAAGCGTTTTTTGCTCCGGATAATTTTGCAGAGTTTTTCTCCATCGATACCGGGCATCACCAGATCGAGGAAAATAAAGTCAGGGACCAGATTGGTCAAGATGTCCAGGGCGGCCAGGCCATCTTTGGCGGTGACCACCTCGTAACCATCCTGGCTAAGAAGGTCCTTCATGAACTCTCGGATGAACTCATCGTTATCGATGACCAGTACGGTTTTCATGCGATCAGTGCTCCTTAGGGCTGACGCCTCAATTCAGCTCAATGGATAGCAGGGGCATCGGGCTTCATATTGTCAACGATCCGTTTTCCGAATTGCGAACATTTGACCTCTGTTGCGCCTTCCATCTGCCGAGCCAGGTCATAGGTCACAGTGCCTTCTTGAATGGTCTTTTCCATGGCCGAAAGCACGAGGTCTGCGGCCTCATGCCAGGTCATGAAACGGAGCATCTCCACACCGGATAAAATGAGCGATCCCGGGTTCACTTTATCGAGCCCCGCATATTTGGGTGCCGTGCCGTGGGTCGCCTCAAACAGAGCACACCGCGTCCCGATGTTCGCGCCGGGCGCCATTCCAAGCCCCCCCACCTGCGCGGCGGCGGCATCCGAGAGATAGTCTCCGTTGAGATTCGGCGCGGCGATCACATCGTATTCCTCCGGTCGCAGCAGGAGTTGCTGAAACATGGCATCCGCAATACGGTCTTTGATGACCACCCGGTTGTGCGGCCGAATCCCGCCATACTCATCGTATAAGGCTTTTTCCGTTATGGTGTGGTCCGGAAAACGCTCCGCAGCCAACTGATAGCCCCAGTCCCTAAAAGCGCCTTCCGTGTATTTCATGATGTTTCCCTTATGGACGAGCGTCACGCTCTCCCTGTGCTTTTCCAGGGCATAGCGAATGGCCATGGCCACGAGTCGTTGGGTGTTTTGCCGGCTCATGGGCTTGATGCCGATACCACTCTCAGAGGAAACGGGCCGACCCTTATCCACCGCTACTATTTGATTGATCAATCCGATGATCTTTTTTGTACTCGCAGCACCGGCCGGCCATTCCAGTCCCGCGTACACATCCTCCGTATTCTCTCTGAACAGGATCACATTCATCCGTTCAGGATGACGGACCGGGGCCGGCACCCCCGGCATGTGCCGGACGGGTCGCACACAGGCATATAAATCCAACACCTGCCGTAACGCCACGTTCAGAGACCGAAAACCCCCGCCCACCGGGGTGGTCAACGGACCCTTTATGGCGATACCGCAACGCCGGATGGTATCCAGGCTCTCCTCGGGGAGAAGATCGTCTCTCCCATAAACCGCCCGGGCCCGCTCTCCCACCAGGACCTCCCGCCAAACGATCCGCTTCTTGCCCGAATACGCATAGGAAACGGCGGCATCGAGAACGGTCCGAGTGACGGACCAGATATCCGGACCGATGCCATCTCCCTCGATATACGGAATCACCGGATCATCAGGGACCAGCGGCCGATCCTCTTGGTCCCAGTCAATAATATCCCCGGCCCGCTCTTCCGGCTTGGAAGCGTTTGTCATCCGTTTTCTCCCCGTAAGATTCCTTTTGTGTGATTTACATTTGGCGCTCATTGAGCTACGATGGGTCAAAAGAATAGTAATATTAACACATTAATGGGTACTTTTGCAAACAAAAACTGCGCACCGAACCGCTGAACCAGCAGGGGGGAGATATGACCAGGGGAACGAATCCATGAAATATCCTTTTGACATGACTGAAGCCAAATCGCTGCTGGCCCAAAAACGGGACCGCTTGGGTAGAGGATTGTCTTACGCCGAAAAAATTTTATTCCTTCATCAGGATCCGTCACCCACGACCAACGCATTGGTCCCCGGATCGGATATCATCACCCTCCGTCCGGACCGGGTGGCCATGCAGGATGCCACGGCCCAGATGGCCATGCTCCAGTTTATTCAAGCAGACAGGCAAAAGACCGTTGTCCCGGCCACCATCCATTGCGATCACCTCCTGCGGGCCAGCGAGGGGGCGGATCCGGACCTCAAGCTGGCCCTGCGCACCAACCGGGAAGTGTACGACTTCCTCTCCACAGCCGCCCGGAAGTACGGCATCGGATTCTGGGAGCCGGGTTCCGGCATCATCCACCATGTGCTTTTTGAAAATTATGCCCGCCCCGGCACCATGATGATCGGAACCGACTCGCACACGCCCAACGCCGGAGGGCTCGGGATGCTCGCCGTGGGAGTGGGTGGGGCCGATGCCGCCGAGGTCATGGCCGGTCTCCCTTGGGAAACTCTCATGCCCCGCCTGGTGGGTGTCCGGCTCAGGGGCCGGTTGACCGGGTGGGCCTCTGCCAAGGATGTGATCTTCGAGATGCTCCGCCGATTCGGTGTGAAGGGAGGCACCGGCAAGATCATTGAATATTTTGGTGAGGGAGCGGAGGCCCTCTCCGCCACTGAAAAGGCCACCATTACCAACATGGGGGCGGAACTCGGGGCCACCACATCGGTCTTCGTTTATGATACGGCCATGGATGCGTATCTGAGAAACGCCGGAAGGAATGCCGACGCCGATCAGGCACAGGCCATGGGGGATATCCTGTCACAAGACCCCATTTGCCTCCAGGATCCTGAAAAGGTTTTTCATGAGTATTTAGAGATCGATTTAAGCCGGATTCGACCCGCTCACGCGGGTCCCTACAGCCCGGACCGGGTCACCCCGGTGAGTGAATTCAGGGCGCTTGTTACGAACCAGCAGTGGCCCGAGTGCGTGTCTGCCGTACTCTTGGGCTCATGCACCAACTCATCCTACTCAGATCTTTACGCCGCCTCCATGGTGCTCCAACAGGCGTCCCGGCATGGGCTGAAGGCAGCGGTACCGTTCATACTTTCACCCGGATCACGGCAGGTCTATGAAACCATTAAACGGGACGGTGTCCTGGACACCATTGTGAAGGCCGGGGGCGTCATCCTCACTGCATCCTGCGGGCCCTGCATCGGACAGTGGGACAGGCGCGACATCAAAAAAGGGGTGCCCAATGTCATTTTCACTACCTTTAACCGCAATGTCCGGGGGAGAAACGATGCCAATCCCCAAACCAAGGCCTTCTTGACCTCTCCGGTCATGGCGGCCGCATTGGCCGTCTCCGGGGAAACGGGATTCGATCCAGACCGCGACACCCTGCGTGGAGACGATGGCCTTCTGTTTAGACTCGATCCCCCGAACCCGCCTGCCCTGCCGGAAAATGGGCTGGTACGCCTAGAGAGCGGTTATCGGCCACCCGCAAAAGACGGGGCCGATATCTTTGTAAAAATCGACCCCGAGTCCGAACGGCTGGAATTTCTTAAACCCATTGCACCCTGGGACGGCAAAGATTTCGTTCATCTCCCCATCCTGATAAAGACCCGGGGAAAGAC
>JARRPY010000025.1:0-13962 GCA_037382425.1 Deltaproteobacteria bacterium | reverse complement strand
AGGCGAAGAGGCCAGCCGGGGCCCATTCGGGTCCTGACATCAGAGAGGAGTCCGAACTGGATTTCGTTTTACGCCAATCTCAATTATCCCGGGGCGCCATGTCCCATGGGGAATATGTCGCTAAAGGATATGGCAGGCAAAGGGTATCCAACATTTGTGAGAACACTCACAGATGAAGGGGTCGACTATTTTCTCTATGAAGAAAGATACTGGCCGGACACACGGTCCCATTTTCCGGAAGATCGGATGAACACCGATTTCAAGAAACTGGGGGAATGGCATCACCCGGATACGGGGCGCTTGATTCTCTACCGGGTGGCGCCTCATGGGCGCCAGGGGCGGCCTTCATGAACCGCCCCGGACGCCGAGCCCTTTCCCCATCTCCCGCAATTTGACATCCCTTTTCATACAAGTCCGCCGCAAGAAGTTCTGAAAACGCGTATACCCTCCGGAGATGACCCGAAATGACCCCCTGGTACGGATAGTGGAAGAGATCGTTTTTGAGTTCGCCCACCTCCCCGTTTACGGCAACCCGTTCGTGCACCCGGCCCCCGATCCACTGTCCCCGGGTCCTTTTAAAGAGCCTTAATTGTTTGTCCGGATAAAAGCCCGAGTGGTTGATCCATCGCCCCTGGTAATAGGAGCGGCGGGGGATGCGATATCCGTCCTTGACACGAGGGCGTTCAATCTCGGCCAGGATCTCCTCTCGAAGCCACGGGGAAACGGCTTCATCGGCATCGACGCTCAGCACCCAATGGCCCTGTGCCTTTGACAAGGCGAAATTCTTCTGATCCACGTACCCGCTCCACGGCCGTTCGTATATGGATGAGGTGTAGGTCGACGCGATCTTGACCGTGTCATCCTCACTCGCGGCATCCACTACGATGATCTCATCCACCCATTTCAGGCTCTTGAGACACCGCCTGATGTTCTGTGCCTCGTTGTAACAAATGATGCAGGCTGACAGGCATATATTGGGTTTTTCAGGCATATGAAGGTCGCCTCCTGTTTACGGCACCGCTCTCACAGTTAATGGGCATGACAGCGGTGGGGAAAACACAGTTTATAAACTGATCATCATTCTATTTTATGCCCAGTACAGGGTCAAGCCATCCACGCTGCGAATCTGCCAACTCCCTTGATTTTCACGTCGATTCCTTTATATATATTGTACCACCATGTGACGTCTCAAGCATGTTTCCATTTTTCGGGGGAAATCCAATCGCCAATCGCCAATCGCCAATCGCCAATTCTGCAAAGTCATTCCTCCAAAGGCATGAATTGCTCATCATATTCCTGCTGGGTATGGCGCTCCTGATCCCGTGTATCTGGCGTGAAACGAGCATCACCGGGCAGGACGAATACTGGCTGTCGTTTAGAACCCCCATGGAAACGCTGGCGAAGGACGCCTGGTTTACCCCATGGGTCAATGGCGATCCCCGTCTCAAGAAACCACCCCTCCTTTACTGGTCCATGATCCTCAGTTACAAAACCTTTGGCATCAATCTCTTTGCCGCACGCATCTGGGGGGTTCTGGCAGGGGCCGGGCTCGCTGTTTGTGCCACCCTATTGTACCGGGAGCTGTTTAAAAAAAGCGGGCTTCTGGCCGGGCTGATCACCCTGGGCACCATCTCGGTGGCCATCGAGGGGCGTCGGGCCATGCTGGATCTTCCCCTGGCCTTTTTCACCGCGCTTGCCGTCTGTCTTGCCCTTCGTTGGGGAATATCAGGCAAGGCGAAATGGCTCCTCTTGGCCGCCGTCTCCCTGGGCCTTTCATTTCTCGTGAAAGGGCCGGTGGGCATCATCCTGTTCGGGGTTGCGGCCGTGGGTGCCCTCGTCACTTACAAACGGTGGCCGTTTTTCCGCGACCACCTCCCCCATGTCTTCTGGGGTGCTGTCCTGGTGTGCATCATCAGTCTCCACTGGCCCCTCATCATGGCCCATCTATGGCCCGGGTTTGTACAGGTAATGAACAGCGAGGTCGGTGCAAGGGGTATTGGGACCTTTCACCTGGGGGATGCGCTCTCCACCCTCGGCGAAGGTCTGGGGCTTGTCTTTCCATGGTCTTTAATCCTCGTTGCCGCACTGATGGCGTCTGGATGGCATTGGAAAGAATATGAACGTCGGCATGAGCGCTGGCTTTCGGTATGGTTTTTCGGATGTGTGGTCCCTTTTATGTTTATCCATTCCTTTGCCCGATACATGACGCCACTGATCCCGGCTGCCGCCGTTCTGTGCGCCCGCTGGCTAGAGAATCGGGATGATTCTTTGAAGCACTTCCTCCTGTGTGTATCCATGGGCCTAATGACACTGGTTTCCGCGGCCTTTGCCCTGTTTTTCATCTGGTTCAAGATAGGGGTGTTCATGGCCTTCCTGACCCTTCTGGTCGCACTGCTATTGCTGTGGATGACCTTCAAAAAACATTCTCCCCGTCTGATTGCAGGAACTGTGGCCATACTCTTTACGTGTATCATGGGGGGACTCTACCCCACACTCGGGATAAATGCCATGCCTGCTGGTATCGATGAGGAGATTGGGACCAAACCGGTGGCCGCTTTCAACAGCTCACAACCGTCCATGCTCTCCATGCGTTTAAAACGGAGCGCCATCCGGATCCGCAACGCCGTGCCTCGAGATATGGACATGTTAACCCATTTAGATGGCTTTGTGTTTGTGCGGGCGTCCGACACAAATGCATTTGAGGCCCTGGCCCGGAAGCTGGGAATTCGATTTCGAAAAGCCGGGCAATTCAAGACCTTTTATTCCCGCCAGGCATGGATCCGCTTCGCACGTGAGGATGCCACTGTTCGGGACTGGAAGACCGCCATTGAACAGCGGTCTTTACAGGGTCTTAAGGCCACCATCACCTACTATCGCGTATCTTCTGCACCGGAAGTCTCCGGCGAGACACGATCCGTCACCACTGAGAGATGAATCGACGTTTCATACAGATCCTGATCCCCATCACGTTCCTTCTCTATGCCTGGCCTTTCTCGGCGTGGGTTTCAGATCGACAGGAGCCCGCGCCCACTTTCGCGGAACATGACGTCTTACCGGCGGTTAAAGGAGAGCGGCCTTTCATCAAAGCAGAGTTCATTACCCCGGCGTCCGGGAGAAATATGGTCCACGCGGCAGCCATGGGTGAACTGCCGGATGGGCGCCTGGCGACCGTATGGTATGGGGGGAGCCGGGAGGGGGCGAAAGACGTCGCCATATTTTGGGCCGAGCGCGGATCCAAACCGACCGATCACTGGTCGCCCCCTCGTGTCCTGGTAAATCGCTCCTCTGCCACTAAGGAACTGGACCGGTATATCAAGAAGGTGGGCAATCCCATTATGTTTACGGGCCCGGACGAGCGGATCTGGCTCATATATGTGAGCGTTACCGTAGGGGGGTGGTCCGGCAGTTCCATTAACCTTAAAATCAGCGAAGACGGCGGTCTTAACTGGCAACCCAGCAGACGGCTCACCCTGAGTCCTCTCTTCAACATCAGCGAGCTGGTCAGAAACAAGCCCGTGGCCCTGACCCGGGGACAGGTGGCCATTCCCATCTACCACGAATGTCTGGGAAAATTTCCCGAACTTCTCTGGATTGAATCTGGAAATGGGCGAAGCAGTCTATCCTATCGAAAAACCCGGATGGCCGGTGGCACCGCCTTTATCCAGCCATGCGTGGTCCCTTACGCCCCCCGTCTGGCAGATGCTTTTTACCGATGCACGGGCAGGGAAAAGGCCGTCGGAAAGGCATCCACCACCACCGCCGGCGCATCATGGTCTCCTCCGCAGATGCTCGCACTCCCCAATCCGGATGCGGGTCTGGATGCCGTCCTGCTGTCCGGAGCGCGAATCCTCATGGCGTTCAACGATACCCCATCGGGGCGAGACAACCTGAGGCTGGCCATATCCGATGATCACGGATCGACATGGCAGCGAATCGCCACCCTTGAGAACACACCGGGTGAAGAATTCTCCTATCCTTACCTCATTTCAACCCAGACCGGGCGGATCCATCTCGTCTATACCTGGCGCCGAAAACGAATAAAACACGTGGTGTTCAACGAAGCCTGGGTCAATATGCAGGCAAAGAGCGCGGCCAAATGACGGAATATCTCTTTTCCTTCCTATTTCCCTTCCTCCTACTGACGGCCGCCCTCCAGCGTGTTTCGGCCTCATTGAGACTGCCCTCTAAAGGCGCCGGACCGACCCTTGTTTTCGCTCTGATTTCAGTCATAACTGTCTTCATCCCTGTTTTCGAACTCCCATTGGGTCGATGGCTTGTCAGCCTGAACGCCAATTTCAGCATCCCGCTCACCGCCCTCGTGTTCAATCGAATCATCGCCTTTGCTTTTCCCGTCCGGCCGATGGATGAAGCCGCCCGTCATGCCTGTGCCCGGCTCACTGTTCTTGCCGGCATCGGTCTTTATCCCCTGGCTCTGGGGATCAGCCGTTTCGACCCCTACGGAGCCGGCTGGGGGTTCTCCTGGCTGTTTATCCTGGTCCTTCTTTCTACATTGATACTTCTCATCATGAAAAACCGCTTCGGCGTCGTGCTCCTATTCACCATTCTGGCCTATAACCTGAATGTTTTGGAATCTTCCAACTTCTGGGATTACCTCGTGGACCCGGTACTCTTCATATGGGCGGCCACACACTGGGCAAGATTCTTATTTCGAAAGAAGCGTCCCTTCCCGACACCATCATGAAAGGCCTCGTCCTTCGGTTGACCTGAAGGGACCGTCTGTGGTAAATGTGCCCGTGAGAAACCTTTGAAAAGTGCTTCCCGCCATGGCGGGATTCAAGGTCAAGAAAGGCGAAAATTTCAACCGCAGGAATCCCGCTGTAAGCGGGACTAAATATTTCAAGGATTGACATTCGAGCCTGACGCAGAGATTGGGCAAAAGCGGGTGTTTTTCAAAGGTCTTCGTGAATGCCGAGGATAATAACGCCATGAGCGCACCACCCCCTCCGGATATCTCAATCATCGTTCCGGTATATAACGAGTCGCCCAACCTCGTCCCGCTTTGCCAGGGGATCTCGTCGGTCATGAGGACCCTGGGTCGCCCCTTTGAGTTGATTCTGGTCGATGACGGGAGTCATGATGACAGCCACGCTCGCCTTCAAGCGATACAAAAAGAAACCCCCGAGATGCGCGTCATTTTCCTGCGGCGCAATTTCGGACAGAGCGCGGCAATGACCGCCGGCTTTGACCACTCCCGGGGGCCTATCGTGGTCACCATGGACGGCGATCTGCAGAATGATCCCGAGTCCATCCCCCTCCTTATTTCCAAACTGGAGGCGGGATACGATCTCGTCACCGGATGGCGAAAGGACCGAAAGGACCCCTTTTTGACCCGGCGACTCCCCTCTCTCATGGCCAACTGGATCATCGGGAAAACCACCGGCGTTCGGCTGCATGATTATGGATGTTCATTAAAAGCCTACCGGGGCGATTTGGCCAAACAGCTCCTTCTGTATGGGGACCTCCATCGCTTTATCCCCGTCCTGGCTGCGCAATACGGCGCTCGCACAACAGAGGTGGTGGTCACCCACCATCCCAGAGTGAAAGGGAAAAGCAAGTACGGCATGGGCCGGACGTTCAGGGTGGTCTCTGATCTGATCCTCATGCTCTTTTTTCGCAAATTCGCCACCCGGCCCTTGCAGCTTTTCGGCCTCACCGGGGGCGGGCTTTTCGTCATCGGCTTTCTCATCGAACTCTATCTGACATGGGTGAAACTCTGGCATGGCGAGGACATCGGCACGAGGCCATTACTTCTGCTCGGGGCGCTGCTTATCATCACCGGGATCGTCCTTTTCGGAATCGGTCTTTGCGCTGAATTGGTCATCCGCACCTATTATGAATCCACCGGCAAGAGGATCTATTCCATACGCGAGGTCTTGGAGTGAGGAGTCCCTGCCGTCGGAGAATATGGCAGCTGGCTCGGATTGGGATCAGTATCGGCCTTGTGTTTTGGCTTTTCTCCCGCTTCGATCTGGAAGGGCTTAAAACTTCCCTGGCGCGACGGCCCTTTTTGCTGTGGGCTGCCGCCTTTTTCATGATGCTTTTCGCCCAAATCTTGAGCAGCATACGCTGGTGGATGTTATCAAAGGCCTGCAGCTTTTCGGGCAAATGGCCCCGCTATCTCGGATTTTACTTCGTGGGGATGTTCTTTAACCTTTTTCTCCCCACCGGCATCGGCGGCGATCTGTTCAAAGTTCACTTTTTGTCTAAGAAAGAAGGGAAACGGATTGTTGCGGCCTCAACCGTGGTGGCGGACCGTTTCTTGGGGCTTGTGGCCATGCTCTTTATAGGGGCCGTGGCGGTTCATTTTAGAAGGGATCTGTTGCCCGAGCCTTTTCGGATTTTCATTTCCCTGGGGTGTTTGGGTCTCCTGGTGGCAATGGGCTTGATGCCACTCATGGGACGGCTCATCAACCGTTTACGGCCCAGGCTTACCCCTTATCTTGAACTCGTCTCGGTTATACAGCAACAACCCGCCAAACTGGGCCTTCTTTTCGCACTCTCTTTCGCCCTGCAGGGTCTTGGCATCGGCGCTGTGGCCCTGATGGGAAATGGAATGGGCATCCACGTCTCCACGCCCGTCTATTTTGTGATTGTGCCGCTGGTCGCCTTGAGCACCCTGATTCCCATCAGTTTCAACGGCATCGGCGTCAGGGAAGGGGCCTTTGTCTATCTCTTGGGACTCAAAGGGGTCGATGCGGGAACCGCTCTTGGACTCGGGCTCCTGTTCTTTTCAGTCCAAGTGGCCATCAGCCTCATCGGCGGAATCGCCTATGCGGCAGGGGTTCACCGTTACGGCGTACACAGTCGAGAAAGCACATGGAATTAGTCCGTATCAGATCCGATTTCGGTTTTAGGCCCCTATACCGCACTGAGTGGAAACGTCATTTTTACTCGATGGCCATCCTGACTCCCGGACGCTGCCGTCTCAAACCCTGTCGCCATGACCCTGTATAAGTACATTGTAAAAGAAATATTGCCCACCTTCCTGGCCAGCCTGCTGGTCTTTGTGTTCATCATGGTGGCCGCCAGGATGCTGTCCATCACCGAGCTCATCGTCACACGAGGGGTGGGTCTTTCCCAAGTCATCGGTATGGTGGGATATCTCCTTCCCGATATCTTAACCTTCGCCCTTCCGGCGGTCACCCTCATGTCCGTCGTGGTCGCCTTCTTGCGTTTTTCGGTGGATTCGGAGATCATCGCCCTAAAGTCTTCAGGAATCAGCCTCTATCAAATGCTTCCCCCGGTATCGGCTTTCGCCCTGGCCGCCGCCCTGGTCGCCTTAGTCATCACCCTCTTCGCCGCACCTTGGGGAAACCGGTCCTTTAAGAACCTCCTTTTCAAAATCGCCCAGTCCAAGGCGGACCTGGCCCTCAAGGAACGCGTCTTCTGCGAACCCTTCGACGACGTGGTGCTTTACGTCAACAACTTTTCCAGAGAGGAACGTGTCCTAAAGGACGTGTTTTTGGTGGACCGTCGGGATAAAGACATGACCAATACCATTATTGCCAAAAGAGGACAATTGATCATGCGCCCGGATCAACGAACCATTTCCCTCTACCTCACCGAGGGAAGCATATTCATGGTTGAGAAAAACCTGGACTCCGCCCGCACCATCAGGTTCAACACCTATACCTTGAGTATCGGACTCAAGGATTTCATGTCGAATCACGCATCGAGACAAAAGGCACCCCACGAACTCTCCATATCCGAACTCATGAAACAGATGAATTCCCCCCGGACGGACCCCATGAGAAGAAGTCGTATGCTGAGGGAATTTTTTGAAAAGTTCTCCATTCCCCTCGCGGTTTTTTTCATGGGGATCATCGGCGTTCCGCTTGGCGCCCAGATCAGGGGACGGGGACGATCATCCGGTATCGGGATCAGTCTGGCCGTCTTTTCTATCTATTACCTGTGCCTCACGGCCATACGGAGTATCAGTACAGGGGGAACGCTTTCCCCCGTCATCGGGGTATGGATTCCGAATCTGTTCCTGGCGGTCTCAATTATGTATCTGTTGCACAGGGCCTCCGAGGAACGGACCCTTCATATCCTGCCCCGGTTTTTTCGTCACCGGAGGCCCGCAATCCAAAATGAACAAACATAACCAGACACATGCCCTACTCAGGCCCAAAGACACCTATCCCGTTACAGGCATGCGGACAAAAAAGAGCCAACCTTCGGTATCGATGAGACAAGAATCATGTCGGGCATTCTAACCATCATCGCCGTCTTCGGCGCAGGTCTCGGGCTTTCGCTCATCCTCACACCGATGGCGAGAAGCCTTGCCCTGATGACCGGGCGAGTGGCCATCCCCAAAGATGACCGCTGGCATAAGAAAGAAACGGCGCTTCTGGGAGGCACCGGAATTTTCGTAGCCACCGTTTCGGCATGGGGGTTGTCTGCCTGGCTCACCGGATGGATCTTGATGACCACACCTTTCGCGGCCATGATGTTGTGCTCGGCAGGGGTCTTCGCGCTGGGTCTTTGGGATGATCTGTGGAACATGGCGCCCCAACACAAGTTGGCCGGTCTCGTCGCCATTACCGCGCTCTTGGTTTTTTTCGGCTTCCGGCTCAACTGGACCGGATCCGAAACAATGAATCTGTGTCTCTCCATTCTGTGGATCGTCGGCATCACCAATGCGTTCAACCTGCTGGACAACATGGACGGCCTCTCATGTGGAATCGCCTTCATTGCCGGTGGATTTCTCCTCTTATATCTGGTCCTCAACTCTCAGTCCGTCGCTTTCTCTGATTCGTTGTTTCTCATCACCAGCGGGTATCTCGGCGCCATTTTGGGTTTTCTCGTATACAACTTCAATCCAGCCTCCATCTTCATGGGGGATGCGGGAAGTCTTTTTATCGGGTTTGTCCTGGCGTGTCTCACCGTAACCGGAAGTCCGTCCCAGGGCCAAAGCAAGAGCTTTTTCCACCTCCTCTCGGTGATCGCCATTCCGGTACTCATCCTGTTCATTCCCATACTGGACACCGGTTTTGTGAGCCTCATGCGCAAGCTCTTTCGCCGACCCATTTCCAAAGGGGGGAAAGACCACTCGTCCCATCGAATGGTGGCCATCGGATTTTCCGAGAAAAAGGCCGTGTTGATCCTCTATGCGTTTTCCGTGGCATCCGGCTCGATGGCTTTGGCCCTGAACCGACTGGATGTGGCTACGAGTCTGCTATTGATCGTTATTTATCTTTTGTTCATTCTTTTCTTCTGGATATATCTGGCAAAAGTGAAAGTCTATTCCGAGGAATCCATCCTGTCCGACAGACGCATGAAAGGAATCACGCCTTTGCTGGTGGAAATCACCTTCAGGAGAAGACTGTTCGAGGTCCTTCTTGATCTCGTGCTGATCGCACTAGCCTATTACACGGCTTACCTTCTTCGATTTGAAGGATCCATCGGTCCCAATTTCGCCTTCTTTTTGAACTCTCTTCCCATTGTAATCGCGTGCCAGGTTCTCGCCTTTTTCTTCTTCGGGATCTATCGCGGGGTCTGGGAGAATACCGGCATTCGAGATCTCATCGGTTACGGGAAAGCCATTACCGCGGGGACCGTTGCCCCCATTTTGATCCTCCTCTTTGTCTATCGGTTTTATAGCTTTTCGCGTGCCGTATTTGTCATTTACTGGGGATTGATGCTCATCTTGGTATCCCTCTCACGGCTTTCCTTTCGACTCTTGGATGAAGGCATACGTAGGGGGGGACAAAATGGGAAATCCGTACTCATCTACGGGGCCGGACTGGGGGGACAGATGTTGGTCAGGGAAATCGAGACCAATAAAGAACTGGGTCTGGCAGTGGCGGGATTCATGGACGACGCCCCGAACAAGCAAAAACGCAAAATCATGGGATATCCGGTCTTCGGAGGCATTCAAGATCTGGAGAAGATCGTTGAGAAACAGAATGTCAAGGAGATTATCGTTGCTTTCAAGGAAAACCGTTCAGATAAGAGAAGGGAACTCAAGGGTCTCTGCCAGCAGATGAACAGAGATGTGGAGGTAAAGGAGATGAAACTGACCATCAGTTAATGCTCGACACCGCTCTCAGTCATCAGGCGGCTCCGGCGCTTCCTCGCAAGATCCCGTTTATCCTCGACCTGATCCGATTCGTCCACAATTTCGCGGCCCAGGATCTCCTCAAGAATGTCTTCGAGGGAAATCAACCCTGAAAGCCCGCCATACTCATCAAGGACGACGAAAAGATGCTGCCTCGATTCCAAGAATTCCGCCAGCACACGGTTTAACGTGGCCGTCTCCGCCACGAAATGCACCGGCCGCATCAACTCCGTCAAGGTGGCTTCCTTCCTCCCCTGAGCAAGGGCGATCAAAATTTCTTTGGTCAACACGATCCCCACCACATCCTCGAATCCCTCATCATACACGGGTATTCTGCTATGTTCCCAGGGTCCGGCCGCTGTAATGGCCGCCTCTACGGTCTGATGTTCACTGAGCGAGAAAACCACCGTTCTCGGGGTCATCACATCCTTTACCCGCTTTTCTTGAAGGGTCAAAATTCGTTCAATGGTCTGTTTCTGATATGGCTTGATGCCACCCGCCTTGAGACTCATTTGCGCCATCGCCAGGATCTCCTCGGAGGTTATGGCCTCCATGGGTCTCTTTCTGCTGATCATCCTCGTCAAAAGGCTGCTCAACCATATGGCCGGCGTCATTATCCAAACCAGCGCCCGCAACGGATAGGCGACAGCCGTCACCAACGATCTTCCGTAAATCACGCCTGCAGTCTTGGGAAAGATCTCTGAGAAAATGAGAATCCCCAAGGTGAACAGGGCCGAAAAATAGCCCAGCCACACGTGGCCGAAAACCGCGGTCGCCGCTGCCCCCGCAAAGGCGGCGCCTGCGGTGTTGGCGATGGTATTGAGGGAGAGAATGGCGGCGATGGGACGGTCCACGTGTTCACGCAGCTTCTTGAAAATACGGCCTGCCGGATGCCCCGTTCGTATCATGGTTTCAACTTGCCGCGCAGGGACCGAGTATAACACTGCCTCAAACAAAGAGCATACCGCGGAGATGGTAATGGCAAGCGCCACCGAAAGAATAAGCTCCAACATGGGGTTTTTCCTCCATTACGAGCAGGCGTTGACAGAGACAATCAACATTTACCCATCCACGTCCCGAGTTCTTCGGGCCGGTTAATATTGTAAAAGGACATTAACAAGGGATCAAATTTCAGGATTTCATCTTTATCCACATACCGAACGCGCACGTTGGTGAAAAACCGAAACACTTGGTATGTCCCCTCATGGATCAACTTCTCAATCTCGGGAATACATTTTTTGCGGTAAAGGGCGTGAAGGGCCTCCAGTTTCCAATCGATGCGGGGGACCACCACATCTACGTCTTCTTTCAGCGCGACCATGTGCCGTATGAGCGCTGGATTAAGTGACGGCATATCAGAGGCCACCACAAATCCCGTTTCCGTTGGCAGTATCTTTAAGGCCGTATAAATCCCGCCCAGTGGGCCGAGATCCCTGATTAAATCGGTATACATGGGAAGGCCCAAGTACGCGTATTCCTCCGGGGTATTTGTAATGAGGACGACCCGCTCGAAAATGGATCGCATGACCCGAAGGGTTCTCTCGATCAATGGAATCCCCGCCACTTCGACAAAGGACTTGTTTTTCCCGTAACGACTGCTTTTTCCCCCGGCAAGCACCACCCCCGAGACATCGGTGTGAAGGGGAGAGGGCTGGTGATTAAAACCCATTGATTCTTCGGGCATGACTATGGATGCGGTTGGTGTTCTTAGCCAGATTCACGAGGGTGATCGTCTGAACTCTTAGCGTAAAAGAGCGGACAGCCTGATATGACTTGACTGGGGTCATGGCCGAAGACAAAAATTTGTCACATTTGATTGACAACGGTGCAAAACATGGTATGGTAGGCCAATTTTTCGCATTGGGTTCATTCCCTTGAAAGGAGTATCTTGAGCCGTAACGATCTAATTCAATTGGAGGGGGAAGTCACCAAGGTCCTGGGCGGTGGCACCATGGAAATTTCATGCGACAACGATATCGTTGTCCGGGGTGTGCTTTCTGGAAGAATGAAAAAGCATCGAATCAAAGTAATGGTTGGAGACCGCGTTCAAGTGAGCGTCTCCCCCTATGATACATCCCATGGATTGATCACCTACCGCTTCTGAACGAATCCCCTATTCCCATCAGTCCCGCTCGCAAATTTCCACCAGGACACCATTGGTCTCCTTTGGGTGGATGAAGGCAATTTTTGCGCCTCCGGCCCCATGTCGGGGGGTTTCGTCGATCAGACGTACCCCTTTTTCTTTCAACTCATCAAGGGCCGCGTTGATGTCTGACACACGAAAGGCAATGTGCTGAATCCCCTCCCCTCGTGACGCAATGTACTTGGCGATGGGCCCATCCGATTCAGTGGATTCCAGCAGTTCAACTTCACTGTCGGTGATGGGGATGAATGCAACCCTCACCTTCTGATCCGCCACATTTTCCAGGCCCTCCACCTTGAGCCCTAAGACGTCCGAATAAAATTTTCCCGCCTGTGCGATCTCCTTGACCGCAATTCCGATGTGATCGATGTGTTTGACCTTCATCAAAGCCTCCTCTTTGGCGTCTAAGTCATACCACGAGCGATTTTAATTGATGTCTTGAAAAGCACTTGCTTTCAAGTCGCACCATTATTATATTGCAGCTAAAGACTAACATAAAGAAAAGCTTACCACAACTTTGCAGTACCATGTAAAGGTGTAAAAAATGAATCCCACGTTTTTCAACTCCCATTCATCCGTTGGTAATAGGAATGACCAAACGGAAGACTTTCGAGACCTGGAAGCCATCGAGCTTTATTGTCCCAGATGCACTCGGGCGGTCCCGGTGAATAAATATCTTCTTCTGGTTCTGCCGGACGGCGATAGATATGAATACCGCTGTCGGTACTGTGGCACCAAGGTAGGGGACAAGATCGATCGAGCGGGTCAGTTCCAGGGTATTTTGAAGGGCTGACCGCATCTTGCGGAGGGAATCTCAAAAGCCCCGGCCTTTCCTTTTCGACAATCCTTTCATTCACTGTTTCATCTCACTTTTAAGGAGCCTCATGAAAACAAAAACCCTTATTCTCTTCACTCTCCTATGGACACTCCTTATCACCACCTCAGGTCCTTCCGTTGTTCTATCCGCGGATTCCAACGGTGCTCCCAAGAAAGTGGCCATTCTGCCGTTCACCATGAATGCGGATCGGGACTTGAGCTTTCTTCAAAACGGGATCATGGACATGCTCGCATCCCGTTTGGCCTGGAAGGAAAAGGTGGAGATCATCGAAAAGGGAAAAGTTAGCAAGGCCCGCGCCTCATATCCGGGACCCCTAAACAAAGCCAAGGCCCTTGACATCGGAAAAGCCCTGGGGGCGGACTATGTCATCCTGGGGAGTCTGACTGTTTTCGGTGACAGCGTCAGCATCGATGCCAAGATTCTCGATGTAAAAAAATCCGAAGAACTGGTAACCGCTTATGACCAGTCCAAGGGAATGGACGGTGTCATCCCCACGGTCAATCAGTTCGCCGAAGACATTAACGCCAAACTCATGGGCAGACGGGTCTCGCATGGGACCGGTGATGTCGGTGCGCAACCCGAGGTGCGAGAGAGTGCATTGATCGAGGTGGGGAGCGGAGCGTCCGCCGCTTTAAAAAGTCCTTCCTTCGTACAACGGTTTAAACTGGAGATTCGGGGTCTGGATACCGGCGATCTGGATGGAGACGGTAAGCTCGAATTGGCCATGATCGACCATAATACCGTGTACGTCTACAAGTGGCGAAAATCGAGGCTGTTTCTGTTCAAGACCATCGAAGGGAGCTGGTCTCCCAATTATGTGTATATCAGCGTCGCGGACCTGAACAACAATGGACGCGCAGAGATATATGTCAGCAATCTCAGCGCCACGGGCGTCATGTC
>JARRPY010000024.1:0-14910 GCA_037382425.1 Deltaproteobacteria bacterium | reverse complement strand
GGTACCCAAACCGAGGTTGACGGCTTCCAAGGTCATATAGGCAATAGAAATCATAATCTGTTCACCTGCCTTTATGGTCATGACCTGCTCACCGAGACGGTAGGGTGAGAATAGATCGCTTTCCAAAACGACGTTGTCAAGAATATCGTCGGTCCAGTCAAGCGCTCCCACCTCCATGAGCTGCTTAAGGGACTGTCGTTGCATCTTGCGTGAAAATGCATCCATCGTACCGCAGCAAACAATGACCGCCGGCGCATTTGCGACCACCGGCTGCCCACCTGCAGCGGCCGCCAACTCTTCTTTTTTGGCCTTATCCTGAACGACAATAAAACGCCAAGGTTGCGTGTTCCCCCATGACGGCGCGCGCCTGCCTGCTTCTATCACCTTTTCAATTTTTTCTTTTTCTACGGGTTTGGATTTCCACTTTCTGATGCTCACCCTTTTTAAAACAGCGTCCGATACATTCATTTCAATTCCTCCTTCGCTTTAAGTTAAGACTATTCTTACACCACACTGGCCGGTACTGAGCGGTCTCCGATACCCTCTGTTGGGCACGGCTTATATCAGCTCATCTCCAAGAGTCGGCGTCGCATCTCAGCATACCCGCTTGTCATTCATTTCACTTTTAACCCGCTTCTTACAGGCCAATCATTACCCTCTGGATACATGGCGCCATGACTCCCTCCCAGAAGGTTGAGGTTTTGTTGTCGGGTTGACTTAAGTTATTCTGGATGGATGGGATTCAGTCCATTTAAACCTCAAAGAGGGATCGATGTCAAGGCGATGGGGAGCCCTCAAATTGACATGATTCCTAACATGAATATTCAAAAAATATTCAAAAGAAAGGAAAGGTGGATATCGGCAAGTTGGGTTGAAATAAAGCAGAAGCCCACCCTTAAAAAGCGCGCGACGCGAGTTCCCCGCCGGTAGGCGGGATCTGAGGACGAGCTTTCGTCGTCCTCGCCTTGTCTCCTTTCTTCAAAATTGTCCCGAATTCTGCGAAAAAGACACATAAAATCCACATGCCATTTTGGTTAACCCGGGCAACTTGTTGGAATTTCGGAATTTAATCAAACGGCGGGAAAAATGGCTTGACAATGTTAGACAATGCGTCTAATGTTTAAATGAGGTGTTAGTTTGATAGTGAATATGTCTAATCAAAGAAGGCAGGAGGAGACATTACAATGAAACACCCCATCGAGCTCAAGATTAACGGAGATGTCTATTCATTGGCCGTTGATCCCTGGCGAACCCTCAATGAGGTGCTCCGCGAGGACTTGAATCTAACCGGCACAAAGCTGGGTTGCGGTTCCGGTGACTGCGGCGCCTGCACGGTACTGGTGAACGGCCGTAGCGTCAGTTCATGCCTGACCTTGGCCCTGGAGGTTCAGGGAATGGACATCCAAACCGTCGAGGGACTCGCGCCCTCGGGCAACGAGCTTCATCCCATTCAGGAGGCATTTGTTCAAGAAGGCGCCATTCAATGCGGGTTTTGCACCCCCGGCATGCAAATGTCGGCGGCGTATCTTCTCAGCCAGAACAGTTCCCCGACGGAGGCGGAGATCCGGGAAGGTCTCTCCGGCCATTTGTGCCGCTGCACGGGTTATATTCAGATCGTCGACGCGATTTCAGAAGCCGCCGAAAAAATGAAACAATCCAAGAAATGAGGTGTGAACATGACCTTGCCGAAATTTGAATATTTTGCACCGAAAAGCATTGATGAAGCCAAACAGCTTCTCCTGGATCATGGAGAGGGGGCGCATTTGCTGGCCGGGGGGACAGATCTGCTGGTCAAAATGAATCATGGACTGTTGAAACCCGCTTACGTTATCGCCCTCAAACACATCGAAGGATTGAGCACCATTACCTTTGACCCGAAAGCGGGTTTAAACATCGGCGCAACGGCCCTTTTATCGGAAGTGGCGAAACATCCGGATATCCTTAAGCATTACCCGGCTGTTGCCGCTGCCGCAAGCGAAACGGCCAATGTGCAGATCCGGAACATGGGAACAGTGGCCGGCAATCTCTGCAACGCGGCCCCTTCGGCGGATAATGCGCCGACACTGCTCGCCATGAACGCGGAGGCCCTGATCAGCGGCGCAAAGGGAGAAAAGCGCCTGCCCCTGGAACAGTTTTTCAAAGGACCCGGTCAAAACGTCCTTTTGCCCGGTGAAATATTGACCGCAATTCTGGTACCTCCACCCCGGCCCGACTCGGGTGTGTCCTACCAGCATATTTCAGCCAGAGGAAAAGTGGATATTTCCGCCGTGTGCGTCGGGGTTATGGTGCGGATGGAGGGGGATATTTGCGGCGAGGTCAACATATTCCTGGGCGCTGTGGCACCGGTCCCCATGCGTGCCGTAAAGGCCGAAAGTCTTGTGCGTGGAAACCCGCTGAACGATGAGATCATCGAAAAGGCGGGAAAAGCGGCGACCGATGAATCTAAACCCATCACGGATGTGAGAGCCAGCGCGGATTACCGAAAGAAAATGGTGGCGGTCTTAACCCGAAGGGCTCTTAGGGAAGCCCGCGACCGGGCCTTGAACAGTTGAGTGAGAAAGGAAGGACCAATGGAACAATTCAGGATCGTGGGAAAGGATGTGCCGAGAAACGATGCCGTGGCCAAGGCCAGGGGGTCTGCCGTCTACACCGATGACATGAAGTTGCCGGGTATGCTTTACGGACAAATTCTGCGGAGCCCTCTGCCGCACGCACGCATCGTGAATATCGATACGAGCAAAGCCAAAGCACTTCCAGGCGTAAAGGGTGTGATCACGGGAGAAGATATTCCAAGAGTGAAATACGGCAACTGGCGTCTTTTTGCCGACACGCAGGATGAATACGCACTGGCCGTTGACAAGGTGCGATTTATCGGTGATGAAGTGGCGGCGGTTGCGGCGGTGGACAAGGAAACCGCCCAAGAGGCAGTTGAACTGATTGAAGTGGACTATGAGCCCCTCGAAGGATTGTATGATATCGATGCCTCCACCAGAGAAGGGGCGCCCGCCATTCACGAGTATTGTCCCGGTAATATCAGCGTCAAACGAAAAATCCAGTATGGTGACGTTGAGAAAGGCTTCGCAGAATCGGATTATGTGAGAGAGGATACCTTCAACGTGCACGCGGTAAGCCATGCCTATCTGGAACCCTGTTCGGCCTTGGCCCAGGTGGATCTGGACGGCCGCATTACCCTTTGGACATCCACCCAGGTCCCCTACATCGTACAGTGCCTGCTGGCGTCGACGCTCGAGATGCGGGAAAACGACATTCGAGTGGTGAAGCCTTTTGTGGGCGGGGGGTTTGGTGGGAAGATGGAGCTTCGTACCTGGGAGTTCTGTGCCGCTTTCATGGCCAAAAAAATCGGCCGCCCCGTTAAATTCACGCTCACGCGGGCGGAGGAGTTTCTCACCGGCCGCAGACGTCACCCGATGACGCTTCATTCCAAAGTCGGGTTCAAAAAGGACGGAACACTGGTGGCCAAGGACCTGAGAATTATCCTGGACGGCGGGGCCTACAACGCCATGGGACCCACCGCCACATTCCTCTGCGGCAATTTCGGCGCCATGCTGTACCGGTATCCCAACTATCGGTTTTACGGACAGCATGCATACACCAACAAACCGCCTGCCAGCGCCATGCGAGGTTTCGGCGCCCCTCAGTCCCTTTACGCATCTGAAATTCAAATGAATATGGCGGCCGAGGCCCTGGGAATCGATCCGGTGGACCTGCGCCTCAAAAATGCACAGGTGAGCGGCGACGAGATTCCGGACGTGGCCACCATATCCAGCTGCGGGTTCAAAGAATCCATCGAGGCAGTGGCTGAAATGAGCGACTGGAGAGAGCGGAGAAAAAACCTGAAACCGGGGCAGGGCATCGGCATCGGTTGCTACAGTTTTATTACCGGCGGTGTGTTCAACTGGTTCAATACCCAGTATCCCTTTTCGGCGGCCGAGGTCAGGGCCTTTCCGGACGGTACCGTGCATCTGCTCACCATGGCGGCCGACATCGGACAGGGATGCGACACGGTGCTGAAGCAGATCCTGGCCGAAGAGCTGGGTTTGAAAATGGAAGACATCCGCATCACCTCCGCCGATACGGCCACCACGCCTCAGGCCGATCTGGGCTCTTGGGGCAGCCGGGTGACGCTGATGGCCGGCAACGCGGTGGTGGATGCCGCCAGGAAAATCAAGGAAAAGCTGTTCGGTGCCCTGTCGGCTTTCTTAAATGCGAACGTCATCTATGAGATGGAATGCAGAGACGGCATGGTTCAGCCCAAAGGCCGGCCTAAAAAAGCCGTACCGTTCGGCGATGTGGTGGCCATGGTTCAAAAAGCCAAACGGGGTGAACCATTGATCGCCCATGGGTATTACACCCCGAGGGACAAAGGGCTTGTGACCCCTGCCTTCGGGTTCGGTGCTCAGGTGGCGCTGGTGGACGTGGACCGGGAAACCGGCAAAGTGGACGTAAAACAGATGTGGACCGCCCACGATTGCGGCACCGTCATCAACCCCAAGGGCGTGGAAGGACAGTTGGCCGGTTCCATTCAGATGGGATTGGGGTATGCCCTTTCAGAACAATTCGTCATGCAGGATGGAAAGACGCTCAATACGAACTTTCTGGATTACAAAATGCCCACGGCCATGGACATGCCGCCCAGTGAAGTGACGCACATCGACACGTTTGAGCCTGAAGGCCCCATGGGCGCGAAAGAATGCGGCGAAGGACTGGCATCCCCCACGGCACCCGCCGTTTCCGATGCTGTTTACCACGCCACCGGATACCGCTGTAAGGATCTGCCCATCACGCCGGAAAAAATCCTGAAATCGATGGAGGAAGAGGGTCAGGGCTAGCGTTGAGGCACCGGGAGACAGGATTCGGAATGTGAATGAAAAGGTGCTCTTTTCGGATTCTGAATCCGGTCTTCTGGATTCTTGAGGAATTCCTCATAGCGTCTACCCCCGATTCCGGCACAAGGAATAAGGGACGCAGCATGGGCATAAAAGAACGACGTGAGCGGGAGAAAAATGAAAGGCGCGAGTCCATTTTTAAAGCGGCCATCCGGGTTTACACGCGAGAAGGTTACCACGCCGTCACCATGGAGAAGATCGCCGAAGCAGCGGAACTGAGCCGTGCCACGCTCTATCTCTATTTCAAGACCAAAGATGAAATTTTCATCCATGCCATTGTTGCCTATTCGGACTTTTTCACCAAGCGTCTTGAAAGTCTATATGCCGATCGGGTTGAAATGAGGGACAAGCTGCTGGCGTCCTTGTGGTTTACGTTCATTGACTTCTATGAAAATGACAGGGAGTCCTTCAATGCGACCCTTTATTTTCATCAAAGCGAGATGATTCGGAATCTCCCGGAAGGCCTGCGGTTGCTTCTGGACCGTTCGGGCTCGCGCAATTATGCGTACCTCTCAAAAATAATGGCTTATGGGATTGAGGAGGGGATTTTTCGAGAGTGTAATGCCAAGACGCTTGCGGAAGTGGTCTGGACGTCATTTCTGGGCATCATTCACCTGGAAAATAGCAAGAGCGCCATGGATCGAAGAAACCATCTGGAAGTTACCCGGAATCTGGCACTGAAAATGCTTTCCCAAGGCATCTTGAAACGTACCCCGGAAGCCCTTCAATAACCGCCTTTGAGCCTTATGTGGCGGTACCTGCAGCCAGCATGTTTTGGTCGATTGTTATTTCGACTCGCTCTTATGAATGACTGTCCTCAGAAGCGAGAGAAGTTCCCTTTTTTGATCGTCTGAAAAATGGGCCAGATAGCGCTCGATGTTGGCATCTTTTTCCCCGGCAATATCCGTTAACCGCTCCCTTCCCTTGGGTGTAATTTCCAGCAGCGTGATTCGTTCATCAGCCGGGTCGCTTTTTCTTAAAAGGAAACCGTTTTTTTCCAGACGTTTGGCAATACCGGTCATGTTGGCTCCGGAAACCAGCATGATCTTTCCCACGTTGCTGATGGTGTTTTGGTGGTTATGGGAACTCTCCAACACCCTCAATACATTATACTGGGGAAAGGTCAGGCCGTAGTTTTTGAAGATATTGGCCGAATCCTTTTTGAAGAATTCCGCCAGCCGAACCACGGCCATCATAACCTTTTCATTTAAGCTTAAATCATTTACATAGCCTTTATTCGGCATAATATTTACCTAGATATATATTGTATATTTAAATTATTTAACATACTAAATGTAATATGGTCATATGTCAACAGATTTAATTGAAGGACTTCGGCTGAAGAATTCTTCTCGAAGACATCCCATGAATACGATTGCAGCCTATTCGGTTTAAAAAACAGATAGTTATATGTTTTTATCGGAATCAGTCAATAATTTCCAGAAAAACCTTGACAAGCGTCATCCGATATCCTATCAAGGATTTATTTAACATATTAACTATTAACCTATATAGAGTGTAGGGTCAACGATTTAACCGTATGTGCATTTAGATGGCTTGATTCGAAAAAGATGAACGGAGGTGAACATGGACATCAAAGCCAAACTGTCCGAAGTCGTCGGGGCCGAGAATTTTTCCGATGACCCCAATCAGTTAGAGGGCTATGCGACCGATTTCAGCTACGAGCCTGCCGGGGCCCCCGGTTGTGTGGTCAAGCCGGGATCTTCCGAGGAAGTCTCACAGGTGTTGACGTTTTGCAACGAAAACAAGATCCCCGTGGTACCGGTGAGTTCCAAGGTCCATTTTTATGGCGCGGCCATACCCAAAGCGGGCGGGGTGATCCTGGACATGGGCCGCATGGACCGGGTGCTGGAAATCGACCCGGAAAACCGGCGGGTCAGGTTCGAAGCCGGGGTGAGTTGGGAGAAACTGACCGAGGAACTGAAAAAGGAAGGCTACCGGGTGATCATGCCGCTGACCCCACCTGCCCAGCGCTCGGTTCTGACGGATTTCATGGAACGGGAAGAGCCCACCAACCAGGTGTATGATTACGGCGAACCGCTTCAGGCCATGGAAGTGGTGTGGCCTACGGGCGAATTGTTCAGGATGGGGTCCGCCAGTGTCAACGGGTATCCCGATTCGCCGGCCAGAGGCGGGAATCCTTCGGGCCCGGGACTCGATTTCTATCGGTTTTTCCAGTGTGCTCAAGGGACGTTCGGCGTGGTCACCTGGACCAACCTGAAAATGGAATCCATCCCCAAAATCGACAAGATTCTCTTTGCGCCGGTGGATGATCTGACATACGCCATCGACTTTCTGTATCGCATTCTGCCGCGCCGCATCGGTCAGGAGGTGGTGCTGTTGAACCACGTGGACCTGGCCGCGATCCTGGCCGAAGACTGGCCCACCGATTTCGAGAAACTGCAGGACACCCTGCCGCCCTGGACTCTGGTTCTGGTCATCAGCGGTCTCATAAGGCGGCCCGAGGAAAAGATCGCCTACGAGGAGAATTTCCTGGCGGAAGTTCTGAAAAATGAATTCTCGGATCTGCAATTGGGAGAAACCCTGCCGGGCTTTCCCGGCGTAGGAAACAAGATGTTGTCCATCCTCCGCAACCCTTGGCCCGCGGATAAACCCCATTGGAAAAACAGCGTAAGAGGGGCCTGCCAGAACCTTTTCTTCCACACCCGTCCCATGCTGGCGCCGCAGTTCATCGAACTGGTGGAGGAGATCGCCGTTCAATACGGATATCCCATTGACGAAATCGGCATGTATATTCAGCCCATTGAGCACAACCGGGCCTGCAGGGCGGAATTCAACTTTTTCTATGACCCCGAGGACGAAGCCGAAGTGGCCGCCATTCGCGCCATGTATCAGGAAATGGCAAAAATCCTGCTGGCGGAGGGTGTGGTCTTCACCAGACCCTACGGTGATCTAGCGCCCATTGTCTATGAAAAGGCCGCAAGTTACGCATCGCATCTCAAGCGGCTTAAAAAGGTGTTTGATCCCAACGACATCATGAATCCCGGAAAGCTCTGTTTCTAAGGAGGGGGGAACAATGGCCAAAGAATTAAACGTCAGATATTACAAGCCGAAAGAGGAATTTGCGTTCGATATCACGGATATCGAAAATTTTGTTTACGATATGAGCCGTTGCATCAAGTGCAAGGGGTGTACCTGGGTGGATCACACCTACATGCCCGGTGCCAAGTATACGACCCGATGCCCCAGCGCCACCAAATATGAGTTCGATGCATACGGGGCCTACGGAAAGATGAGAATCGGCCACGCCCTGGCCGAAGGAAGGCTGGACTGGAACGACAAGGCCCTGGAAGTGATATACGCCTGTACCCTCTGCGGTGCCTGTGACGTGGGGTGCAAACGGAACCTGGACCTTGAGATCGAACTGTCCCTGGAATCCCTCCGGGTCAAGGCGGTTGAGGACGGTGTGGGTCCCATGCCGGCCCACAAAGAGGTGGCCGAAAAAATCAAAAGCACCCATAACTGCTTCGGCGCTCCTCACCAAAAAAGGACCGACTGGCTGCCCGAGGGTATAAAACCCGCCGAAAAGGCGGACGTGCTCTATTTTGCCGGATGTACCGCATCCTACACCAATAATGAGATCGCCCGGTCCACGGTCAAGATATTCAAGGCGGCCGGAATCGATTTCATGCTCATGCCCGATGAATGGTGTTGCGGCAATATCCTCTTTTCGGTGGGCCTTTACGACGACGCCAAAGCCCTGGCCCAACGGAACGTGGAAGAGATGCGGAAGACCGGCGCTAAAACCCTGGTGACCAGTTGCGCCGAAGGGTATCGCATGTGGAAGGTGGATTACCCGAAACTGCTGAACATCGCCACCGACGAGTTGGGCTTCAAGGTGGTCCACCTGGTGGAGTATGTGGATGAGTTGGTTAAAAGCGGCACCCTTAAACTGGAAAAGCCCTTTCACACCCGCATGGCCTACCATGACGCCTGCAGCCTGACGCGTCTCAGCGAACCTTGGGTCCCATATGAAGGGAAACGGGGATGGATGGGATGTGTGGAGCCCCGGCTCAAACGCCGCCGGGGACAGAACGGGATATACGCGCAGCCTCGGGATATTCTAAACGCCATTCCCGGTGTCAACCTGGTGGAAATGCCCAGAACGCGGGAGAACGCCTTTTGCTGCGGCGCCGGGCGAGGTACGCAAGCCGCCTTTCCGGAGTTCGCCACCTGGGCCGCGGAACACCGGATGGAAGAAGTGAAGGACATCGGGGCCGAAACGCTGGTATCCACCTGTCCCTGGTGCAAGAACAATTTCGCCAAAGTGGTGAAGGCCCATGGCGACGATGTGCAGGTTATGGATATTTCGGAAGTGATCTGTGCATCCATTGAGGCTTAGGCGAAAGGAGGAATATTATGTCCATATCAAAAGAGATTTACCGTGTGATGGAAGCCGTTGTTGGGATCGAGAATATCTCCGATGATCCGGTCATCTGTGAATCGTACCGAAGCGGTCCGGGGGGGTATGAAAACAGTCTGGGATATGAGCGGGTGATGACCACCATTCCGGGATGCGTCATCATGCCCAAAACCACCGAAGAGGTTCAACAGATCGTCAAGGTCTGCTACCGGAACGACATCCCTTACGTACCCTACAGCACTGGTTTTTACGGTGCCCGGTCCCATCCCCATGTAAAAGACGCGCTCCTGATTGACTTAAAGAGGATGAACGATTTCATTCTGGATGAGAAGCATTTCTATATCGAAGTGGGCCCTGGTATGGTATATTCGCCTATCCAAGAGGAATGCATGAAACACGGGGCCTATGTGGTGATCGGAGGCGGGGGTGCCCAGGCGTCGGCCATTGCCAACCTGATCGGTGACGGCTGGTCTCCTTTGAGCCACCGCATCGGTCTGCCCCACCGACGCATCCTGGGGACCGAAATGGTCATGCCCGATGGGGAGATCGTTCGCATGGGATCGCTGGCCACCGGCGACGACCCCTTCTGGGGCGAAGGCCCGGGACCCGACCTTCGCGGACTGCTGAGAGGCTACACCGGCCTCCGCGGCTGTTTGGGCATCGTGACCCGAATGGCCATTAAGACGCTTCCCTTTCAGCCGGAACGTCTGGAACCCACGGGGATTTCTCCCAACACGGCCCTGGCACTTCCTGAAAAAAGGATCAAATGGATCAATTTTACGGTTCCTTCGAAAGAGGCTCAGGTGCAGGCCATGCGGGAAATCGGCCACGCGGAAATCGGCGGAGCCGTCACCAAGGTGCCGCTGTTTTGGCGGGCCATCGCCAAGGCCGAGTGTAAGGAAGAGTTCTGGGACATATGGGGCAAGGAGACGGAGGAGTCCATCGCCAACTTCTTCATCGTCCGTGTGCTGCTCATCGGTTTTACCTCGGAAGAGCAGATGGCATATGATGAAAAGGTGCTCATGGATATCATGGAGCCCCTGGGCGGGGTGGCGCGTCGCACCAAACCGTCCGATGAGTCCTGGATCAAGAACGCCGATTCCGCGGGCATGTGGCTCATGTGCGGTGGATATGTATCCGTGGACTACGTGATCGAGACGCTCACCCAGTCCGTCGGGCATGGGCCGGAATACGCGAAAGTGAAAAAGAACTACACGCCCCCGCTCATGCCCGATTACGGCGATCCCGGATGGTTCCAGAGTTTTGAACTGGGACATCAGGGATATTCGGAATTTCTGGTGTATTGGGATCCCGACGACAACACGGACGGCGTGGACCAGTTCTATCTGGATACCTCCAAAATGAACATCCGGAACCGAACCTATACGTCGCTTCTGGGACCCCATCAGCCCCTGTATCTCACGGGTCCCAAATACGGACCCAACTACCATAAATTTTTGCTCAAGGTAAAAGATGAGTTCGATCCCAAATGGATGAGCCATCCACCGGTACCCCTGGCCCACGATGTGTTCGTGAACCGTGCGCCCTGGATGCACCACATGAAGGATTGGGCGTCTCCGGATGATCTGCCGGAATAGAGACCGGACCCAAAAAACCAGCCACAAAAAAGCGCGGGTCCGGGGTAACCTCATAAACGGGGGACTCGACCCGCAAATCATACGGGTATCATTGGGATGTTCTTGCGTTCTTCGAGTACGCCACCCGTCTCGGGGGTTTTCCGATCGTCGGGAGATTCAGAAGAAAGGGGAATTGCTTATGCCTGTCGGTGACATGATCCGGCGAAGTGCAACCCGCTCACCCAAAAAAACCGCCCTAATCTTCAAGGATAAGCGAATGACCTACGAGGCGTTGAACCGGCGGGTCAATTCATTGGGAAACCGCCTTCTGGATATGGGCGGGAAGAAAGGCGATCGGGCGGCGGTCCTCATGCACAATTGCCCCGAATATATCGAGGCCTATTTTGCCTGTGCAAAGTCGGGAGTGGTGTTTGTTCCCGTCAATAATCTCCTCAAGCAGTATGAATTAAGACAGATCCTTCACTATATCGAACCCCGGTTTCTGTTCTTGGATTCCGATTTCGAGGCGCTCGTGGGCTCGGTGACAAAAGGGATGGATTTTGTGGAATTCATGATCAGCCTGGGGGCATGCCCCCGCCCGCCCTACGTCGGTTATGAAGACGTCGTCTCAAAAGGGAGTTCGGAAGAACCTCAAACGGAGATCTCAAAAGATGACGTCATGAGCATTTTCCTCACCTCCGGCACCACCGGACTTCCCAAAGGCGCCATACGGACCCACCATCAGAATTATCAGAATGCCATGACCTGTGCGCTGGAAATGAAGCTGGATACCCGTGATCGGGCCGTGCTTTTGTTTCCTCTGTACCATGTCACCTTCGAGGATCATACCCGACATTTTCTGATGGGGAATACGGTGGTTATCAGACGGGAAGGGGCCTTTGATCCTAAAGAGGTTCTTGAAATCCTTTCCACGGAGAAAATCACCACGTGTCAATTTGTGCCCACCATGATCAACGCCATGCTGCAGGAAGAAGGCATCGAAACCTATGACTTGAGTCGTCTGAGACTCATCCCCTATGCAGCCTCTCCCATGCCGGTGGAACTGCTGAAAAGAGCCATGAAACGGTTTAAATGCAGTTTTATTCAGTTCTACGGCCAAACGGAAACCGGCCCTCTGACAACGGTATTGCCCCCCGAGGCCCACGTATTGGAAGGCTCTGAAAAAGAGCTGGCACGTCTTGCTTCGGCCGGGCGTGCGGCCTTGAATTACGATGTGCGAATTGTGGACGAACAGGGCCGTGATGTTCCGGTGGGCGAAGTGGGTGAGATTGTCGTTCGCAGTGAGGCCATGACCATGGGATATTGGAATCTGCCCGAACAGACCGCCGAAAGCGTGCGGGACGGTTGGCGTCTCACCGGGGACTTCGGGAGATTCGACGAAGAGAAAAATGTCTACATCGTGGATCGGAAAAACGATATGATCATCAGCGGGGGAAAAAATATCTACCCGAGGGAAGTGGAAGAGGTCATCTATAAACACGACGCCGTTTTGGATGTGGCGGTGGTGGGTGTTCCCGACGATTACTGGGGCGAAGCGGTCAAAGCCATCGTGGTGTTGAAAGAAGGGAAAACCGCCACGGAAGAGGAGATTATAGGGATGTGCAAGGCGCGTCTTGCCAGTTACAAGAAGCCCAAGACCGTGGAATTCCGCGCGGAGTTGCCCCGAAGTCCCACGGGAAAGATATTAAAACGGGAGATCCGAAAAGAATACTGGTCGTCCAGGGACCGAATGGTTTAATCGAGTTTCGGACGCTCTTGAATCCAGAGAATGAATGCTCCGTCGTCAAAAAAGTCCACGGATATTCCCCTCAATGGAGCCGCAACAAAGAATTCACCTCCTAAAATGAATCGTCTGTTTATGCAGTTATGGGCCCAAATGAAGGATGGCTGGAAAAGACTCAAAAAGAGTATTAAAGCTCAGTGAGTTTTAAATCGGCCTATGGAACTACTAAAAAAGATCGTAGTCGGCGGTCAGATCGTTGGCGGTCTTACACCCATCCACGTTGCATACTGGGCCATGTGGAAAACGATATTTGCAGTTGATGATATCGTCGGTTTTATGAAAAAGGCCAAAGCCGGTAATATAAAAAATAAGATGAAAAGCTTCTACAAAATTGCCAGTACGGTGAATGTCAGGGATTTATTCGGATGGCAGCCGCTCAATAGCTACATGAAAGACTATAAGGGATTGGTTGAATATTTGCAGAAAAAACTGAATTCTTGAAAATGTACCGGTGTTTCTTGATGGCCTGATATAGCGCGAGCGGAGCGTTTTTGAGCCGAAGCGGTATGCAATGTTAGGGTGAATTCTGCGAACTCGTTTTTGAGCGAGCCCTTAGCGAGCACATTCCCCGCTGCTTGCAGCCCCCTTTCAAGCAGGAGGCGATTGCCCAATTGAATCCTTCTTCCAGGGCCGAAAAAGCGGTAGTGAACCGATCCTGGTTTTGGGGCGCCAAAAGCCACAATGGGTTTTTCACTCACAGGATCGTTTCGAGGACCGCTTGAAGATCCTTCATTTCGTAGGGTTTGGCCATAGCAATAGACCGCTTTATCCATTTCATCGAATAAACGAATAACGATGATGTGCGATCGAAAAAAGTTATTATTTTCTCCTTTACTTACACCTTGACTTACAGTAAAATTTACAGTAAAAGCATGGGGTGTGAGGCCCAAGGCGTGAGGCATCAGGGCAAAAGACGGGCGCGGAGCTTGGTATGAAGTTAACGGACAAGCAGAAGGCATTTCTGACATATCTTTCCCGGTATGTGACGGATTGGGGAGAAGCGCCGACCTTTGAAGAAATCTGTGGGCACTTTGGGTTTAGGTCCTATAACACAGTGTCCACTTATCTCAAGATCCTGGAACGAAAGGGCTATATCCGCCTCCCCAGAGAAAAGAACCGCAAGCGGGCCCTGGAGGTCATCCGGCCGGTGGAGACCCGACGGTCCGAATTCCCGGTGTTGGGAAAGGTGGCGGCCGGAAAACCGATCGAGGCCGTGGCCCGGATGGGGTCGGTGGAGGTCCCGATGTCCATGGTAGGGAATGGGGAATGCTTTGTGCTTCAGGTTAACGGGTCATCCATGGAAGAGGACGGGATCCTAGACGGGGATCTCGTGGTGGTCAGAAAACAGCCCATTGCGGAAAACGGGGAGATCGTGGTGGCCCTCATCAACAACGAGGCCACGGTCAAGCGGTATTATCGGCGGGGCGATCACATCGAACTGAAGCCCGCCCATCGGGGGATGGCGTCTTTTCGAATCAAAGAAGGCGACCTCCGGATTGAAGGGAAAGTAGTGGGGGTGATGCGGTATTATAAGTAGGCGCCACATCATCCATTTTCACATCCCGGCCTTAGGTATTGCGCTGGCGCGGGTTTCCGAGCCCCGGCTCAGGGAACGGCCCGTGGCGGTGGCGTTTCCCAATGCATCGCGGGCACGGATTTTGTCGGTCTCCCGGGAGGCAAGGGGCCAGGGGGTTTTCAAGGGCATGCCGCTGGTCAAGGCCCTGAAGCGTTGTCCGGGCCTCACAGTGCTTCCGCCGGATGCCGAGGGGGTGGAAGCGGCATCTCATTATATGGCCCGGATGGCTGCCCGATACACCCCCCTGTGGGAGATGGCTCGGCCCGGGCATATTTATCTGGACCTGACCGGGACCCGGCGGCTTTGGGGTTCGGTCAAGGACACGGCCTATTGCCTCAGAAAAGAGATCCATGCGGGGGCATCGTTAACGGGTGCAGTCGGTGTGGCCAGTAATAAGCTGGTGTCCGACATCGCCTCCCGCACCGGTGAAGGGGTATGGGATGTGGATCCCGGGGAGGAGGCCGCGTTTCTGGCGCCTCTTCCGGTGGACCGGATCCCCGGCATCGGACGGGTCCGTCGAAAGATCCTCACCGAAGAGTTGACCATCCGCTGTATCGGGCAGTTGGCCGGACTGGAGGTGGAGCGACTGAAGCTGGTGTTCGGCCCTCAGGCCGTTTTAATCCACCAGCGGGCGCTCGGCA
>JARRPY010000023.1:0-14947 GCA_037382425.1 Deltaproteobacteria bacterium | reverse complement strand
GAAACTGACAGATATATACTGCCGCAGACAGCCAATGGCAAGTCTGAAGAGCGGGCAGGTCTTATCATGAGTTTCGATGAAAGGCAGAAAAAGGGGGAACGCCTAGGGTAAATATAGACCCCTTGACCCGGTCGTGTTAAAGGGTTAGGTTGTTCAATACTGACCAGTCGGTTTTGAACAACCTAACCCTTTAACACGACCGGGTCAAGGGGTTTATATTTACCCTAGGCGTTCCCCCTTTTTCTGCCTTTCATCGAAACTCATGATAAGACCTGCCCGCTCTTCAGACTTGCCATTGGCTGTCTGCGGCAGTATATATCTGTCAGTTTCGGACATCGCCCCAATTGGGGGCATCCTTGAAACGCCACTTTCCTTTATTGATGAGTGAGGAAGAATGAAATGAAAACGGGTGATGAAAATAAGTTGGAGGTCTATCTGCGTCCGACATATGCCATAGATTCCGATCATGAGAAGATTATAGGGGCCGCCAGACGTATCACAACGGACTGTTCAGACGATGTGGACAGGGCGGTCAGGCTTTTTTATTTTGTCAGGGATTCCATTCATTATAATGTCTTCATGATTTCCGTATTCGAAGAGGATTTCAAGGCATCCCGGGTGCTTAAGTGGGGTAAGGGCTACTGCGTTCAGAAGGCCGTTCTCCTGACGGCCTTGGGAAGGGCCGCGGGCATCCCCAGCCGAATGGCCTTTGCCAAGATCACCAATCATCGCGTCCCTCGCCACATCGTTGAAAAGCTGGGCGTCAATACCTTTCCGAGACACGGATACAATCAATTTTTCCTTAATGGCCGCTGGGTCAGCGCCGCAGCCACCTTCGACAAAGACCTCTGCCGCAAAAACGGTCTTCCCGTGGTGGAGTTCGACGGAAAAACCGATGCCATACTGCCTGAGAAGGACCTTCGCGGACGTCCCTATATCGGCTATATCGAGAAGTTCCCTCCTAAAGCAGACCTGCCCTTTGAATGGATTGCCGACCGGGTGGTGCGGATTGTGGGACCGGACAAACGGCCGTGGTTCAAAAAAGAGGACGGCGAAGGCAAGCCGGAAGGCGCCTTTTACTAGACTACCGTGGGTATCGCTAAAGTAAACCCCTATCCCTGCCGATATATTGCACAGGAATAGATAGTGCCCATCCACGAATACTAATAGGGCACTAAAGCGCTTCCAATTTAGAAATGAGCCATTTTAGATAGGTCAAGGCAAACAAGGCGTTACGCGGAGGCGTACGATAGTACGCCGCACAAGAAACTCCGCAGTTTGACGCTGAGATTGCTAGATATGAACCCTGGAGCTGCCTTTAGAAGCGGCGGTTGTGATGGGACAGGACTTCCCTGTCCCGCGCCTGAGAAACCGGACGAGGAAATCGGCATGAACGGCCGCAAAATGATGGAAGACCATCCCCCGCTTGAGTTTTCCGACAAACGGGATATCACGCTAAAAACCGCCCTCTTGTTGTATCCGAAAGACGAGCGGTTCTCTCGATGGTTTTTGTTGGATCTGTTCGTCCTCCTGTTCATGTTCCTGCTTTTCATGTATGTCCAGTCGCCTGAACGATCCCTTTTTAAGGTCCCTATCTCACCTTTCTTCAGCCATTGGTTCGGGCAGGAGCGGTCCCCGAAAAGCCCTATTGACAGATTCAATAATGGTCTCGCGCCCGGATCAAGGGGGACTCCACGAGTCTTGATGGGAAACAATCGACTCCTGGTGGAGGCCGGTCCCTATCTGACCATCATCTCGGATGCGGCGGCCGCCAATCATGTGGCAAAGGGATTGATCCTCGCCGTGATAAAGGTGGAGTCCGGCTTTGACCCCGGGGCGGTTTCCTCAAGAGGGGCCATGGGATTGATGCAGTTGATGCCGTTGACGGCTAAGGATCTCGGGGTACGGGATCCCTTTGATCCCGAAGAAAACATTCACGGCGGGGTCGCGTACCTCTCGTACTGTCTGCGCAGGTTCGAAGACGTTGAACTGGCCCTGGCCGCATACAACGCGGGGCCGGGCATCGTTTCCAGGTTAAAATGCGTGCCGCCGTACCAAGAGACCCGGAATTTTGTGGCGCGTGTCCTGAGGCATCGCGCCCGTTATGATGCCGTTTTGTGACCCATCCTCTCAGCCCCCCTCGAATCGAAAAGGGCGATGTCGCCGCGCCTCACTTAGGCTCAACCCCACCCCTGGACGGGATGTTTCGTAAATAGTCCATGAGAATGGTGCCGGCTTCGATCTTTCCGCCGCCCTTTTTGAGGGTGACGGTGTAGTCCTGGATCGGCCATTGGTCGCAATCATTACCGATCCCCGGAGGCGTGCCTTCTCTTTGCTCGCATCGACCCTCGATGGTGGGGGGATTGCGCTTGAAGACGCTGATCTTGTAGGTGCCCGCGTTGAGATAGCGGTCGGCATTGACCGTGATGGAAAAGGTGCCGTCGTCGCCCGTTTTCCAGCTCGGATCCTGAGCAGACCCCAGACGATCCGAGTACAGGGTGATCAATGCGTCGGCAACCGGTTCGCCCGTGTCCTTCATGATGGCGCGACCGGAAATATGAGCGCGGTTCACCTCCCCGGGTTTCTGGATTTCCTCTATGGCCTCCCCACCCACGAGCACCACATATATGGTAATGGTTCGGGCCTCGTAGCGGGAACCGTCCGGGCGTTTACATCGGACGCGACCCCGGACCCACAGCTCTCCCTTGCCCTTGGTCTTGGCATCGATTTCAACCCCGTTTCCCACCCGGCGCGTGGCGGCCAGGGACGCGGGCGTCAGGATGATGTCAAGGGTCGGCAGTTCGATACACTCATCGGAATTCATGCCGGTACTGTTCATCTCGGAATCAAAGCCCCGGCGTGTGCCGGCCAATTTGGGCAGGGTTTGCAGGTACCGCTCACCCACCTGCATGCTAATGATGCCCGCGGTGAAATTCTGGCGCAGACGGTCCGCATAGCTGGATGCAAATGCCGGCGCTTTTGCGCCGGTTTTGAACCCCGGCGGCAGGGTTACGGCGGGCTCGGTGTCGAGGCCGATGATGGGGGTACCGGGGCCTCCTTTATACACCAGGACGGTCTTTTCACTCCCCCCGTCCGAGGCCGTCCATGTCCCTTCGGCCCGTTTCCCATCGCTCGACAGGATCAGGTCATGGTGGACCTTCACGTCATCGGCCTCAAAATCGATGAAGAGCCGGTTCCCTTTGGTGACCGCGATGCCTTCGGTGATGAATTCTCCTTCGTAGCGGGCCTTGTAGGTGTTGTCCCTCATAGGGGTGAAGGTCCAGACGCCGTGACCTTCGTCCCAGGTACCGCTGATGTCCCATCCGCCATTACCCTCTGGAGTGGGTTCCTTGGGCTTGTTGGTTTTGCCTAAGGGTTTAAAGGCATATCCGTAGGAGGAGCCGACGTCGCGTTTTAAAAAAACCGCATAATTGGGTTTGGATGGGTCCAGGTTGGGTCGTATCCGGATGGTCAGTCGGCCCTCCCGCGGGCGCTCCTTCATTAGGACACCGTTGCAGCCATAATCGCCGCCGTTCCACTCTGCGCTGATGACAGAATTTTCATCCTCCCAGAGCCCGTCTACGGTGCCGATAAATGAGAACTGTGTCTTGGGCAGACGGATCCCCGTCTTGCAGACCGACTGCGCCGTCATATTCCCCTTGACATCAGAGCCATCGATGACCAGGTGGAGTTCGGCGTCTCTGCCGTCCGCCTCGGCCATTCCGGAAGGGTAATCGAACTGAACGGGATTGGACTTTTGGGATATTACCGCCGATGCGGTCTCTTTCTGGGGTTGTGAGCGCTGCTTTTCAAGTTCGCGGACTTCTAAATCCATTTTTTGAATATTCTCTTCGAGGTGTTTTCTGACTTCCGACGAACGCGCCTCGAAAGTGGCGAGGTGTTCTTTAATCTCCGAGGAAGAGAGGCCCTTTTCCTTCAGATATTCCTTCAATGTGGCCGTGGTGATGGCCTTGCATTCGGAAGTGACCGGATCCAGATACAGCATGATGTCTCCGGGTTGCGCCTCAGACATGCACCGCTTGTATTGTTCCACCTTCTTTTTTCTCTCGCTGATCATCTCTTCAAGCGCTTCGGCGTCCCGATTCGCGGGCTCCTCTGCTAAAGCGATAAACGCCGGCATCATAAGCCACGCGGCCAACCCCATGGCCGCAATCCGTATGGGATAAAGCCTGTTTTCTTTCATGGTATTCACCTCGTTCTTCGATCGATGGTAACCTCACCCGCCGAGCCGTATGCCCGATGGACAGGTGAGCGCCTATCAGAACCCGCGGGTCCGGAAGCCGGGAGTCGGGGTCTGGCTTTCCAAAAGGAAGTACGGCCGAATCACCCCGCAAATGGCTCAGCACCACCTTTTATGCTTCGGACTTCCAAATAACCGCCGTGAAATGAATGTGAGGAATCAGAAGGACCAGACACCCCCCGCTTCAGGAGATAAAGTGGACCGGGTGGTATCGGCAAAAAGTCAAAGGAGTGTCAAACGGGAGGATACGCTGGAATGGATTTGGATTCAAGCAATAGTTGCACGGGTGTTGTGCTCAGCGCACCAGGGTCCAGTCGTCGTCCGTCCGGACCCCCAGGCCGTGCCGCACGGCCGTGCTGATCTGGGGGAGATCCCACGGGTTGCCCGTAAGGTGATTGACCGCGGCATAGTTCATGAGGAGCCTCACCCCCTGCACGTCCATGGCCACCGGATCCCCCGAGGCCAGAATGACCCCCGGATGAACGGCCAGTCCCTCGGCAGGCCCCCCGCTCACAAAGGAGACCCGTCCGTCCATGAGGATAAGGTCCGGCTTTACGGGAATGTTCATCTCCGCTGCCCGCTGGGACACAAAGAGGTTGTTGTCTCCGTGGAGGATGGCCCGATCGAACAGGTGTACCAGCCCCACCGTCAGTTTCAGGCTCATGGAAAACCCGGCCAGGAAATGGGTCTTCATGGTGGGGAGATAGATGATCTTGTCAACGTCTTCCAGGTCTCTTACGTAAGCGATGACATCCAGATAATCCCCGTGAAGGGGCATGTCCACATACTCGGATTGGTCAAAATCGAGGAGGGGGACGTCCATCTCCTTCATTTTGTGGGAGAGCCCTGTTTTCTCAAAGACTTTGGCGGTGGGCACCCACGGACGGCCCGACCCCTCGCCCACCGAGATTTTTGTATAGCCCCGGGCACGGAGAAGCTTGATGACCGCACAGAGAAAATCGAGGGCCGTAGACCCCGGAGGGGGATCGTCGCTGTTGAAGTTGGGCTTGAGTAGGATACGGTCTTGGGGACCCAGGGCCTTGTCCAGGCCGCCCAGTAGATCCACGGCCTTCAGGATGTGATTTTCAAGGTCCCCTTCCGCCATCACCAAAGAGACCAGGGCTTTGCCCTCTTTGGTGTAGGGATTGGGCCGGCGGTGAGAGAACTTCCCTTCTCCCACCACCTCCCTCTTGGACAAGGGGGGGAAGTCGTCTTGGCGCATTTGGGCCAGGTGTGCGGTATATTCCTCTCTATGAAAGACCACTTCTTCGGGCTGAAACGCCATGTGTGCCATCTCCTTTCAAGGAAAGCCGGCCGGGAGACATTTCCAAACGCTCCAATGCGTTTGAAAAGACCATATGCCTAACGCTGGTTTTACATAACCCTTTTCCACCGACCTGTCAATTTCATGTGGGAGGCCCGTCGGTGTTCTGTCCCTTAGCTCAAAAACGTGCCGATCGGGACCTCGACATCCCTTACCGTGAAGGCATCCAAATGAATGTCCATCCGAATCCGTCGCTGTGAGTCGGAAGTTCCGCGTATGCCGCCCTTGCGTTATCGGGACACATAAGGGGTTGTGGATCAGTCAATGAGGTCTCTGCCGAAGATGGTTCGGGCGAGGATCATTTTCTGTATCTCATTGGTTCCTTCGTAGATTTCGGCAATCTTGAAGTCTCGGAAGATCTGCTCCACCTTATAATGAGATTGATCGTGCCGCAGTTCTTTCATATATCCGTACCCGCCGAAGATCTGGACGGCATCGCGCGCCATATTACCCGCCAGTTCCGTTGCATAATACTTTGCCCCGGCGGCCTCGGGCTCTGGAAACTCGATCCCTTGATCCATTCTCAGGGCGGCTTTTGAGTAGAGATTGCGCGCGTGCTCGATTTCGGTCGCCCTTTCGGCCATCTTGAATTGCCAATACTGATATTGCCCGATCTTTCTGCCGAACGCAGCGCGTTTTTTCATATAGGCGATCGACTCATCAAAAGCGGCCTGGGCCATTCCCACACCGCTGGCGGCGATCCCCACACGGCCGTAGGTCAATGTCCCCAGAGCCGTGTGTAGGCCCTTGCCCACCCCTTGAATTACATTTTCCTCCGGCACTTCGACGTCTTCAAAATAAATGTCGCTGGTCAACTGGCCTTTATTCCCCATCTTGAGATCCGGGTCGCCCACTCGGCACCCTTTGGATTTCAGGTCGATGACCATCATGGTAAGGCGACCCTCCACATTCACCAGGGCCGTAACAAAATCCGCCACACAGGAATTGGTGATAAAGCGCTTTTGTCCGTTCACGATGAATTTGTTCCCCTTCGGAACCGCTCGCGTCTGGACGGAGCGGGCGGACAGATCTGAGCTGGCCATGGGTTCGGTCGTGGCAAAGCAACCGATCTTCTGCGCGGTGGCCATGGGTTTCAAATACGTCTCCCTTATGGTGTCGGAACCGTATTCCAAGGCATGGCCGGCAAGGATACAATGAACATCATAGACGGCCGCAATGCTGTTGGAAACATACGCCAGTTCCTCCACGGTCACGACGGTGGCGCAACAGGGATATGTCAACCCCAGCCCGCCGACCTCAGAGGGAAATGGAATCCTAAAGAAGTCCTCCTCGGCCAGGGCCCTGAAAATCTCCCAGGGAAAGCTGTCCCGGCTTTCAGCCGTGTTGGCGATCCGGTGGGCCCGGGGGGCAATCACCCTGTCGGCGAATTCCCTGGCCTTGACTCGCAGTTCTTGGGTTTCCTCCGAGAAGATGACGTCGTGGTAAAGGCGGTCCTGCATTCTTTGCGCTTCTTGAGTCATGATTCCTCCTCCTTCTCAGGTTCCCGTAGATCGTTTAGTAGGCGAAATAATAAAAGCCGTTCCGGTTCGGAGAGCCTCGCCGTCATTTTCCGATTGGTCGCCTTTTGGGCAGCCAGAAGCGTTTCTTTCATATCCCGGCCTTTGTCCGACAGATAGACCTGCCAGGATCGCCTGTCGGCCGGGTTTCGCTCCTTTTTCACCCAGTCCGACGCCACCATGCGATCCAGAATACTCGACAATGTCGCGTAATCGATGCGTATCCTCCTGCTGATGTCACCGATGGAAATGGCTTCCTGCTCCCAGAGGACCTCGAGGATGAGGTTCTGAACAGGGGTCAGTCCATGGGGTTCCAGTTTCCGTTTAAACAGGCTGTGGGCGGATTGATAGGCCTTGGCAAGCAAGAAAACAATGCAGTCCTCATAATAGGATGTCATGTCGGGGTCCTGTGTCGGAATAGGGGGCTAATATTTCGCATACAAAATATATGTGCGGTTTGCGACTGTCAACATCAAAATCCGGGTTCCCCCTCGAATACGGATTTCCTTTCCTTTAAATACACAATCCGCCCCATTTTCTGACCACGGCATATGCCCTATCTTTTCCCTAAAAGTGTTTGTGGAATCCCAGAACGTTCAGCTCATTTAAACGTTAATGGGTCGGGGTCCTAAAGAGGATCTCTTGAGGAAAAAGGCAGTTTTAACGGCTATTTTACTGGAGATGAACAGATGAAACTCATCATAGTGGGAGGAGTTGCCGGCGGTGCCACCGCGGCCGCCCGGGCTCGACGACTTTCTGAAACAGCCGATATCATTCTCTTTGAGCGCGGGTTTTATGTCTCTTATGCGAATTGCGGATTACCCTATTATGTCGGAGGAGAAATCGAAAAACGAGATGATCTGTTTGTGGCCTCCCCGGAAAAACTCAGGGACCGCTATGGTATTGACGTGAGAACTTCACAGGAAGTCACGGACATTGATCGTCACCGCCGGCAGATCACGGTTAAAGACCATGCACATGGGAGGGAATTTACGGAATCATATGACAAAATCATTTTATCTCCGGGGTCCCGACCCACCATACCGCCCTTTCCGGGTGTGGACTCGGACAAGATTTTCACCCTGAAGGACCTTCCGGATTCAGACAGCATTAAATCCTATCTCGATCATCATGAGGTGACTTCAGCGGTCGTAGTGGGGGGTGGCTTTGTGGGCCTGGAATCGGTGGAAAATATCAGCCGGCACGGCATCGCCGTTACGGTGGTTGAAAAGCTGAATCAATTGGTTCCGGCACTGGATTATGAAATGGCCACCCTCATTCATCAGCACCTCCGGGATCAGGATATCGGGCTTTATCTAAGTGACGGAGTGGCCTCTTTTCACGACCTGGGAGATCGTATTGAAGTGAAAACCGAGCAGGGGACCACCCTGGAAACCGACTTCGTCCTGCTGGCCATCGGCGTAAAACCGGAAAAAACACTTGCAGAGAAGGCCGGCCTAACCATTGGGGACAGGGGCGGTATTGTGGTGGATGAGATGCTGTGCACATCGGATCCCGATATCTATGCCATCGGCGACGCCATAGAAGTTAAAGATATGATCTCCGGTGAGGGACGTCTCCTGGCTCTGGCCGGGCCTGCGAACAAACAAGGGCGTGCGGCAGCGGATAATGTAATGGGAAGAAAAAGTCGATTTGAAGGGGTATTGGGCACCAACATCACCCGAATCTTTGATATGGTGTCTGCCGCCACCGGGCCTACCGAGGCTTTTTTGAAGAAGGCCGGCATCCCCTATCTGACGTCGTTCACTCATTCCCACCATCATGCCACCTACTATCCCGGCGCCAAACCCATGGCCATAAAGCTGGTCTTTAGCCCTGATGGGGGCGCCCTATTGGGGGCACAAATTGTTGGAGAAAAAGGGGTGGATAAGCGAATCGATGTCTTGGCCACCGCCATACGAGCCGGTATGACGGTGTACGATTTGGAGAAATTGGAACTGGCCTACGCCCCCCAGTTCGGATCGGCCAAGGATCCGGTAAACATGGCCGGCTTTGTGGCCGCCAATATCCTTAAGGGAGATGTGGAGGTGGTGCGCTGGAACGACCTTGATATTCTAAAGCGGGAAGATACGGTCCTTTTGGATGTGCGCACCGAAGCGGAAGTCAAACAGACCGGGACTATTCTGGATGCGATTCATATTCACATCGACCAACTCCGGGATCGATTGGTCGAACTGGACCAGCGCAATACATACATTGCCTATTGCACGGTCAGTCTCCGGGGGTATATCGCCTATCGAATTCTGGTGCAAAACGGGTTTAAGGCCAAAATCCTGAGCGGAGGTTTGGAGACCTGGTCTCCGGTTGAGGCAGAGAGGCTTGAACGAGGAGAATAAGGGCTGATCTTTACAAGAGTAGGCTAATCAATTCATTCGCCACATCGTGGCTTTCAATCCGCATGATGCTTTCTTGGGCGGTGCCGTAGCTCAGAAGATTGATGCTGCCATACCACACGGTTTTTTGGTCCATAACAGCAAATTTTTGATGAATGTTAGGCCTGTAAACAACATTCATACCGCTTTCCCTCAATGTATATAAAACTCGCTCCAAAGCAGGCCGGTCTTTGGCTTTGAAATCCTCCGCAGGCCTGGTCACGACAATTACTCGGATACCTTTGGCAAGGGCGATTTTCAAGTGCTGTATCATTCGCGTGGTGCGTCTTTTTCTCACAAAGGGACTGACGATCAAGATTTCTTTCTTAGTGCAGGCGATGTCATTGCTAAAGACCGGCAAAAAACTATCCTTATCAAAAATGATATCCGGTGATGCCGTCACAATGTCTTCGCCTTTTGCTTTGTACCCCATCGAGGCATATCCTGTGAGCCGTTTTTGATACATTCTTTCCAGCATTTTCATATGGATGTCTACATAATCATAGATCCGCACTTCCTTTTTATCATTAGACAATCGATGAATCCGACCGGCATATTGCTGTAAGGTGCCTTTCCATGAAATCGGCATTGCCAGGAAGAGCGTATCCAGGCGCGGTTCATCAAAACCTTCTCCGATGAAAGAACCTGTGGCAACCAAAATCAAATTTTTGCCCGGCGGTGTATCGGCAATCCGCTTAAAGACCTCCCGCGTTGTCTTCGAGCCCATACCCCCCATCAGCGTTACAACATCCGGGACTTTTTCCCTCAGTCTCTTGGAAAGCAATTCAACGTGAGCAGTTCTCAAGGTCAAAATGATACAGTTTCTACCCCGATTATAATTATCCAGAACGTCTTCGATAATCTGCTGATTCCGAGCGTTGTTATCGATAATTTCAGAATACAGTTCCTGAATAGTTACATCCTTCTCCTCCCTGTCTAAAGGCGTTCTTAAGGATGTAAACCGTGGTATGATATAGTGATCAAAAGGTCTCTTCTCAGCCTGCTTTCTGGCATCGTCGCGATATCGTATTGGGCCGCAATGCATAAAGAATATGGGATGATGCCCATCTTTTCGTGTCGGTGTGGCTGTCAGACCATAAACATACTTGGCGGTTGTGGTTTTCAGAATTCTTTCATAGCTGAAGGCCGAGGCATGGTGACACTCATCGGCAATGATCATCCCGTAGTCTTTGACACAATCCTTTACCTCTCCCTGCCTGCTTAGGGATTGGATAAGGGAAATATCCACAATACCGCTCAAGGCATTTTTGCCTGCACCCATCTGGCCGATGACGCTTGCCTTCTTCTTTCGCCCTCTCTTCTTGCCTGGTGTGATAGCCGTCTCCGGCGGGGTTTCTTTTACAATCAAAAACTCAGATAGCCTTTTCTGCCACTGTTCGAGTAATCCGACTTTGTCCACCAGGATAAGCGTATTGACCTTTCTCTCGGCGATCAGCTTGATGGCCACGACGGTTTTTCCAAACGCCGTTGTTCCGGAGAGTATACCCGTATCATAATGCAATAATCGTTCAAGGGCCGTAGACTGCTCATCTTTCAAATCTCCGTTAAAAGCCACATCTATTTTCTTCCCGCAATAGGTCTTGTGAATAACATGAACATCTATGTCAAATTGCTTAAGTTGGGCGAACAGGTCCATTTCACACCCTCTCGGTAAGCACAGATAATCCTTTGTCTCATCTGCGCACGAGATAATCGGTGGGTGACCATAGGTTGATAACCGCATGGCTTGCTGCCTGTAAAACATTGGATTCTTGAATGAAGCGAGTCTCTTGAGACGATTTAATGCCTTTTGGGACATCTCATTTTTTGGAATAAACAACATATTGGCTTTCACGATGTCCAATTGCTTCGGGAAATCACTTTTCTGCAGCCTGACGGGGGAATGTGTTTCCCAGGGCTTTTCGGTGTCTTCTTCATCGACCCTTAGGACACCCAGCTCATGACCACGGCAAAGCTCAGATATGAGGGAATGAATACGATCTTCGGGGATCTTTCCAATCGACGCTAAAAACGCCCACTGATCAGCATAGGATTCAAGGCTTTCATTGACAAATTCAGTATTGCTATTCTTTCTTGCAGATTTTTGGAATGGCAGCGCAATCAGGTTGCCAAAACCGCCCTTGGGCATGGTATCCTGACTCGGAAACAGCCTGTCATATGATTTGAAATTTATTTCATGGCGCCTGTTCATGGAAAAGGTCAAAAGGGCGGCACCGAACTTTCTGGCCAACGCCGCCGATAATCGATTCTCAAAGAAAATCCAGAGGTGCGCACCGTTACCAGATTGGGATCGCTCAACGGCAACCGGAATCTCAAATTCCTCACAAACTTCTCTCACCTTTGAGACATCGTCTTGCCAGCGCGCTTGATCAAAATCCATCGCCATAAAATTACAGGTTTCATCGGGAAGCATTGGATAGACGCCGGCAACGATACTCCCCCTCAGGTGATCTTCTATGATCTTCTCATCCAATGCTTCATATAATTGATTGGGGCATTTGGAGCAGGGAGTCTTTGGCTTTCCGCACAAACCAGCCTGCCATTGATTCAGACAAACCGGGGAATATCCCGAGGTTCCTTTCTTCTTGTTTTCCCACTTCTTTGCGTACACATCATTACGGCCTTTGAAAAGCGACATGAATAGTCTGACCTTTGTGATCGAATCCGATCGTTTGTTTACATCCGAATTAGCGATCGCATCCATGACTTCACTGTCGTGGACCGGACGTCTGGTATTTGGTTCCGCTCGGTTGTCACCGCGCTCACCCGCCCCTTTTCCAAGAAGAGACTTGAGCCTCTCGTTTTCACTCTTCAAAAGACGATTCTCTTTTAGTAAGAGATCGTATTGTTCAAGCAACTCTCTGTAATCCATGATTCGCCTTTAACATCGAGGACTCTATCGCTCACCTCAGGCATTTACGCTGACCTCCCACTTTCGCTTTGAAGACCCCATGAAATCATCTTGAGACAAAAGCTGTTTCAATAATCCAACATCGCCCTTTGGGCCCTTTCGGCAGGGTGGCTTGTAAAATGAGAAAGGGATGGCGTCTTCACCTTTCCAGAAAGTCAATGGTGTAGGGTTCCCTCCCAGAGGAATGTTTTGATGCATAGCGTTTTAGGCCCTGAGCCATGAGCCGAAACCGGTCGCCGGGAATGGAATAGGGAACGATCAGTACCCCACAATGGGGCCGTTGTTCATTGAAGAACTGGACGGTCAATCTAACGAAATCATTTCGATTCCGGGTTACCATCGCCATGCCTTTCGAAGCCGCGTACTCCAGCTGTTGTCTATCTGTGGACCCTGACATAATCGCCTCATAAGTACTCATCACATCGACCTGATAGCCTCTCAAAATCTCTGCAACCCTCGGACTGATGTCTTCATCGAGATAATATTTCATGCGCTGCTTCCAGCGAGGAAAGGAAACTTTTCATAAAGAGTCTCTCGGCTCCAGTTTTCATTTTGGGCGATAAGACATTCGATTTCGTCCGTATAAGCTCGATAGTACCCCAACGCTGCCCTCAACTGGGGTTCAGAGAGCCAGTGAAATAGGACTTTGAGACGTTCAAATCGCTCGTCCACAGTCCTGTAGGCCGCAATAACCTCCCACACTTCTATTCCAGTGCCCGCAATCCGAGCCCTTCGGCCCTGGACCCCTTCGCTGAAAACGATGCCGGGACAGCGATGCATTTTGATCGCCTCCTCGAGAAGTTCCTTTGTTACGGCAGAGAAGTCCTTATTTCTTTCCCGGGCAATTCCTTGAATATGCGCTACCATTTCCTCGGAAATCCGCATGCTTTTCTGAACAGTTTTCATATCGCCTCCAGATGACAAGCAAATCGTATGTTAAGAGATTACATTGACTTACGGTGAATGTCAATGTAGTTCATACGCCGCTTTTCCAGCTTGACTCATTGAGCCAGTCCCACTATACTTCAGGACCAAAATCCGCCACATTCAAGCCCATGATAGAGTATCAGTTCGATATCCCCTTTATTGCGGATCTGGCCCTTCGGGAAAAGCAGATTCAGCAAAACCATCGGCCCGTTATCAGCGTCCACAAATGGTTCGCCCGCCGTCCCGGTACCCTTTTTCGTGGTTTGCTCCTCTCCGAGTTCGCTTCTCCTCCCCTGCGCAAGTGTTATTATGAATCCCATACATTCAAAGGGCTACGAATCGCCGACCCCTTCATGGGAGGCGGGATCCCTTTGATTGAGGCCAATCGCATCGGGTGCGATATTATCGGATATGATATCAATCCCATGGCCCACTGGATCGTCCAGCAGGAGATCCAGCACATCGACCTCGAGGCCTACCGTAGGGAGGCGGACACCCTGAGGCGGGACCTGGAAAAGGACATCGGACACTTCTATCGGACCCGTTGTCTTGAATGCGGGAACCCCCGGGCCCATGTCAAATATTTCCTCTGGGTCAAAACCATTACCTGTAAGGGATGCCAAGAAGCCATCCGCCTTTTTCCGGGTACCCTGGTGGCCCAAAACGTGAGACACCCCAAAAATGTCTTTGTGTGCCTGAAGTGCGGCAATCTGACCGAGACGGATGACCATCGGGATCCCGGGTCGTGCGCCATCTGTGGGGTCCCTCTATCCATCGAGGGTCTGGCAAAAAGAAACCGATGTATCTGCCCCCAATGCGGGCATGGAAACACCTATCCCGACAGAGAGGCGGGTCCGCCTCGGCATGAGATGTTTGCCATCGAGTATCACTGTCCGGATTGCAAACCTCATCACAAAGGTCGCTTTTTCAAGGCACCGGATGCCGATGATATCAGACTATTTGAGGAAGCCGGGGACCGGTGGGACAACATGAGGTCCCGGTTTGTCCCTGATGCGGCCATTCCCCAGGGGGATGAATCCACCCGGCTTCACCGGTGGGGCTACCGTTTCTATAGGGAGCTGTTCAATACCCGGCAGTTGCTGGGGCTGGAGCTGAGCTGCCGGATGATAAATAAGACATCCCGGCGAAGGATCCGGCATGCCCTGGCCACAAACCTCTCCGACCTGCTCCGCTACCAGAACATGGTCTGCCGGTATGACAAGATGGCCCTGAAATCCTTGGATATTTTCTCGGTGCACGGGTTTCCGGTAGGGCTTATCGAATGTGAATCCACTTTCCTGGGCATCAAAAATGAACGAAAGGGGCTGAGCATCGGAAGCGGCGGCTGGTTGAACATCATTGAAAAATATGCCAAGGCCAAGGCCTATTGCGACCAGCCCTTTGAAATCCTCCATCGGGAAAAAGGAAAACGGGTCATCCCCATGCCCGGGGAGTGGATCGGAGACACAGACGCCCGCGGCGTCACCCAGAGAAACATCGAACTTTCCTGTGCGGATTCCACCATGAAGGCCCTCGATGCTGACAGCTTAGATGGGGTGTTTACGGATCCGCCCTATCTGGGCAATGTGCAAT
>JARRPY010000022.1:0-24679 GCA_037382425.1 Deltaproteobacteria bacterium | reverse complement strand
AAGGGGAGACCGTCGTCCTTCTGGGCTCTTCGGGTTGCGGTAAGACCACTACTCTCAAGATGATCAACCGGCTCGTCGAACCCACCACCGGTCGGATCGAGGTGGGCGGTCAGGATGTCATGAAACAGGATCCGGCCCAATTGCGGCGCCGTATCGGATATGTTTTTCAGGGCATCGGTCTTTTTCCTCATATGACCATTGAACAGAACGTCGGGTTGATCCCGCGTCTTCTGGGTTGGCCTGCTCGGAGACGGCGGGAGCGGGTCGGCGAACTCCTCGATCTTGTGGGTCTCCCCGCAGTGGACTATGCGCACCGATTCTCCGAGGCGCTTTCAGGAGGCCAGCAACAGCGAGTGGGGGTGGCTCGGGCCCTGGCCGCGGATCCGGCGTATCTTTTGATGGACGAACCCTTTGGCGCCCTCGATGCGCTGACCCGGGAAACCCTGCAGCAGGAGCTCTTGGCCCTGAAAAAGCGGCTCAAGAAGACCATCATATTCGTGACCCACGATATCTTCGAGGCCCTCCTCTTGGGCGATCGAATCGTGATCCTCCATCAGGGAAACGTGGAGCAGATCGGAAGCAAAAAGGAAATCCTTTCAGAACCGGCCACGGCCTTTGTCCATGATTTGTTCGCAAAGCCGGCAAAACAACTGGCCGATTTCAGGGACATCTTAAAGTGAACCCCGGGTCCTGGATCCCATTTGTCACTGATCGACTCGCCGAACTCTGGTTGAGGACCGGTGAACACCTCATGTTGACCGGGTGCGCCACCATTTCGGCGCTCTTGATCGGTGTCCCCTTGGGCATCCTGATTTTCAAAAAGACATGGCTCAGGGGACCCACCCTGGGGGCCGTGGGAATTCTCCAGACCATCCCCAGTCTCGCCATGTTGGTATTTCTCCTGGCGCTTTTACAAAAGATCGGGGTGTTGCCGGCCGTCATTGCCTTGACCCTCTATGCGCTCCTCCCCATTGTCCGCAATACGTTTACCGGGCTGTCCGGCGTGTCGCCTCAAGTCATGGAAGCCGCCAAGGGAATCGGCATGACCGCGGGACAGCGGCTCAGAATGGTCCGACTCCCGCTGGCAACGCCCGTTATCGTAGCGGGGGTCCGCACGGCGGCAGTGGTCAGCGTGGGAATTGCGACCCTATCCGCATTTATCGGGGCCGGTGGCCTGGGGCAGTTCATCAATCGCGGGCTTGCGCTCTCCAACACCCGGCTGATCCTGCTGGGTGCCATACCGGCGGCCCTCCTGGCCCTTCTGGTGGATTTTTCCGTCGGGGCCTTCGAAGTTTTGAGGCGTGCCGCCCTCCTGACACCCCTATTGGTGATCGTCATCGGCCTCTTGTCCTATTTCACCAACCCCTTTGAGAGCGATGGGTCCCCGGTTGCGGGAGAACATGGCACCATAACCGTCGGGAGCAAGAATTTTACGGAACAGTTGATTCTAGGCGAACTGATGGCCCAGATGCTCGAAGCCCATACGAATTTGAAGGTGAACAGGCGGTTTAATTTGGGCGGCACCATGATATGCCATGGGGCGTTGGTGAACGGTGAGATCGATGTGTATGCGGAATACACGGGTACCGGTCTGACGGCCATTTTGAAGGACCCGGTCATATCCGATCCCGACAAGGCATTTCAGCATGTGGCGGAAGCGTACCGGCATCGGTTTGACGTGGAGTGGCTTAACCCTTTTGGATTCAACAACACCTATGCCATGACGGTTATCGAGTACCCCCTCCAACCGAGACAGGACCGTCTTTACCTCGGGATAGCGCCTCAGCACCTCTTCCCTTACGACCGGGGCGGCATAATACGGCGGGAAAAAATTCAGATTGTCCCTTAGCGGTGTCAGATGGTACGCGGCAATGCGTCCGTCCGTGGCAAAGGCACAAATGACATCCACCTCCCCATTTGACACCGCTAAGGGACAATCTGAATTTTTTCCCGCCGTATTATGCCGCACCGGTCGTAAGGGAAGAGGTGCTGAGGCGCTATCCCGAGGTAAAGACGGTCCTGTCTCGGTTGGAGGGGGTACTCGATAATGCCGCCATGCAGCGCCTCAATTTCGAGGTGGACGGGAAAAAGCGTCCTGTGGGCCGGGTGGTCGCGGAATTTCTAAAGCAAAAAGGGCTCACCTAGACACCGAGATCCGAGTTAAGCCGTCGGCATGCTGTTCCTTTTGGAAAACCACCGTGGCCGGCCGGTTCAGCCACAAATGGATTGACCCGAACCTCCGAGAATAGGTAAACTCCGATCTTTAGGATGAATGCCTTTATGGAGAGCGCTTTGAAAAAAGGGCTCAAGGATTCGCCGGGTCGTGGTCGGATGATGGCCGGCGACCATGCCCCCCGATCGTCGGAGATGAGATGATGACAGTGGCCATTTCCATTGTGAGTCAGAAAGGCGGTGTGGGAAAAACCACCACGGCCGTCAATTTGGCTTCCGCATTGGCCGTCGCCGAAAAGGATGTGCTCCTTATTGATCTGGATCCGCAGGGAAATGCCACATCGGCCTTTGGGATTGACAAGAAATCGATCTCCAAAAGCGTATATGATGTGTTGACCGACGGGACCGATCCCCAAGCGGTGGTTCAACCCACGGGTATACGGTTTTTACACGTCCTTCCCGCAAAGATGGATCTTTTCAGAGTGGAGGTCGAACTCAGGAACAGGGTGAACAAAGAACGGGTGTTGAGCCGTTTTATTGACCGCTTGAAGGAAAGGTATGCCTACATCCTGATCGATTCCCCACCCTCGTTGGGCCTCCTTGCCTTCAACGCCATGACGGCCGCCGATTTTTTGGTGGTTCCTGTCCAGTGCGGCTGTTACTGTCTGGAGGCGGTTGAACAGATGATGCACGTGGTTCAGGTGGTCAAGCAGAGGCTGAATCCCGGACTGAACCGGGCGGGTTTGCTGATGACCATGTTCAGTGCCGACGAAGATGTCTGCGTGGGTATCGCGGAGGCCCTCAGAGCGCAATTTGGCGAGGATGTCTTCGAAACGATGATCCCCTTCAGCCAAGAGTTGAGAAACGCCGGCCAGCGTGGGGGGCCCTTGCTCGTAAAGGATCTGGATGCCTCCCTTTCAAGGGGCTATTTTCGACTGGCACTGGAGATCCTACAAATGACCCGGTAAGGAATCAATCGCGGCGCTGTGGGGATGATCAATGGATGAAAGGAGGCGCAAGAGTGAAACTGGTAAGCCCGGAGCAGATAAAGAAGGCCGAAGCCGATCTGATCAACAGCATCAGATCCAGTCTAAATTGGGACGCTGTGAAGGCCATTTTCAGGGAGAGGCACCATCTTGAGCTCGGAGAGGTGATGAGAACCAAGGGCGCAGAGATCCGCATTGCCAACGACCGGATGCGCTATGTGCTTGATCTCGAGGTGAACCTCAATCTGTCCATTGAACTGGACCGAGAGGGAGATTTCTTGTCGATCCAGGCCGGGCAAGCGCGCACGGAGAAGTCCGAAGATGTGGCGGCGAATGTATCGGCGGAACCGGTGGTCGCGGGTGACATGGATGCGGACTCCGACGAAACATCAGAGACGGTGGCTTTCGGCGGGGAAGAGGCGGATGCAGAGATTGATATGGAAAAATGGCTGGAAGAAGGTGACCAAGGGGGCGCGGAACAGATATATGAGGATGCATTGATAGAACTCGGGTCCATCGATCGCCCCTGATGGATCACGTTTGAGCTTAAGCCTGACCCATCCATCTGGCCCAAAGCAATCCCAGATATTCGTGTATGGCTTGGGTGGAGGTCGTGAGCGCATCCACATTGGGAAAGAAGAACCCCGGCGTAAGCAAGCCTTCCCCTTTGGCGGTTTTTCCTGCGGGGGCCGGGATGGGATGCCTCCCCGGAGTGGGGAAGAGGGCCATGGCCCGCGGCTTATGAAGGGCCGACGTCACCAGACCGAAGGGCCGATCCCCAACGACGGCCTTGATCATTCGCGCCTGATCCGCTGTATCATAAGATTCGGTCTCAAGGATCATCTCATCGTTTGTGACCCCCATGTACCGGGCGAAGTCTGCCATGACCTTGGCCTCCGGCACCGGATCGGCTGCTCCATGGCCGGACAGGACCAGCTTGGCCCCCGGTGTTTGACGAAGAATTCGAAGCCCTTCCATCATGCGGAAGAGCGCCGCACTGCTCAGCCGGCCCGTAATGGGAATCCGTGGGCTGGAATTGTGTCCCCCTGCCAGCACCACCACATAGTCCACCAGTTTTATCGGTGATTGACCCGGCGCCTTTTCTCCCATTCCATAGGCACTGAACCGATATTTTAGGGGGGCCTCGATGCGCTCGGCCACCGGCGTCAGGCTGAACAATATGAGCGCAATGAACCCGATCAGGCTCATCATCTTTCCGAAGGCCGGTTTTTTCCCCCGCCAGAGCAGCACCCATCCGACACACATGACCAGGAGGCAGAAGGGTAAGGGAAGTACCAGCGAACCCAGGATTTTTTTGAAGAGAAACATATTCCGACATCCTTCTTGCTATTGCTGAACATAGAAGACATCAATTTCCCAACGCCGCTTTTTCAACCGCTTTTCTTGGGTGGAGAGACCACCGCCTTGCCCTCGACGACCGTCTTTCCCCCCTGGTTCTTGCAGAGGGTTTCTAAGATCACGCGGTTCTTCTCCATATCAATCTCAAGGATTTCCACCGATGCGGTAATGGTATCCCCGATATAGACAGGGGCCGTAAAGTTCAACTCCTGCCGGATATAAATGGTTCCGGGACCGGGCAGTTGGCTGGCGATGACCGTGGATATGAAGCCTGCGGACAGAAGCCCGTGGGCGATTCGGTCCTTGAAAAAGGTCTTTTCCGCATAGATCTGATTGATATGGGCCGGGTTCAGGTCCCCGGTGATGCCCGCATACAGGTAGATGTCACTTTCACCGACGGTCTTTGAAAACGCTGCGCGATCCCCCACTTTTAAGCGGCCTATGGTCTTGCCGATCATTGCCCTCCCCTCCCTATCAATTGGCTGCGTCCAAAAAAATCCGTTCCAAAAGGCGGCTGTTCTTGTCTCTATTTTTCTGGGGGAGGTATATTATCAACAGAAATCCGTTTCTTCAATGCCCTGTGGCAACTCGATTCAGCGCTCCTGTCTGTCTTGTCATGCCGAAACGTCAAAAAAGCACGTTCTCGTCAGCCCTTTCCTTGACACGTTCTGCGGGGCGGAATAGGGTTTGGGCAATGGGGGTTTTATGTAATCCACAACGTCATTTACATGCGTGGGAGGCTCGGCCATGATCAGAAAGGCGATTTTTCCCGGGTGCTACATTCAGGGAGAGGGTATCATCAGAAATTTCGGCGGGATCCGTGAAATTGAAGGGAAAAGGGTTTTTGTTCTTGCCACCAGTTCGGCTGTAAAAAAGATCGTGCCGGAGCATATGTCATCCTGGAAAGACATATGCGATATCGCGGTTGAGACATTTGCTGGCAAATGCACCTGGGATGAGATCGGAAGGGTCCTGGCTTTAACGGAAAGCTTAAATTACGATTTTCTCGTGGGAATGGGTGGTGGAAAAGCCATCGACACGGCCCGGGTGGCGGCCCACCGACTGGGGGTAAAGTACATCTCAGCGCCCACTATCGCGGCTACAGACGCCCCGACCGCCAGCGCGTGTGTCGTCTATGATGATAACGGCGCAGTGGTGGACTATTTCAATACGAGCAACCCGAATTATGTGTTGGTGGATACCCGTGTCATCGCCGATGCGCCGGCAAGATTCCTTGTTTCGGGGATGGGGGATGCGCTTGCCACCTGGTTTGAGGCGGAAACCTGCGACCGGTCCCATTTCAAGAACGTATGCGGCGGCTTTAACCTGAGAGCGATCATGGCCATGGCCCGTCTCTGCTACCAAACGCTTCTGGAATATGGAAAATCCGCCAAAATATCCTGCGAGAATCATGCGGCGAGCCCGGCGCTCGAGTATGTCATCGAGGCCAATATTCTCCTGAGCGGCCTTGGGTTTGAATCGGGTGGTCTTTCCACACCACACGGAATTCATGACTGTCTCTGCAATCTGGAGGGGACACACGATTTCTATCACGGGGAAAAAGTGGCTTTCGGGACATTGGCCGGTCTCTTTTTTGAAAAGAGGCCACAATCCTTGATAGACGAGGTCTACGGATTTTGCAGGGCAGTGGACCTGCCGGTCACCCTGGGGGAAATCGGCTTAACAGATGTCACGGACGAGGAACTGAAGGCGGCCATCCTTCCCGTCTTTGAAAATCGCGAGAGCTATCTTCACAATGTACGATGTGGCCTCTCCCCTGAACGCATCATCGGCGCCATAAGGATGGCCGATTCGGTGGGTCGTGAAGCATGGTAAGCTCACAAAGCCGCTTCCCATTCGTTTCTGGAACCTTTTTTTGTCGATGCAATGAAAAAAGGGCTACGGATAACCCGTAACCCTTTCATTCTGTGGCATTTGGTAGCGGGGGGCGGATTCGAACCACCGACCTTCGGGTTATGAGCCCGACGAGCTACCAGACTGCTCCACCCCGCGGTAAACTTTTAATCTATGCTTTCAGATTTTCCTTGTCAAGCAAAAACTATTCTTTTGCGGCTTTGTCTCCCGATTCATCGGCCACGTGTAGGTCGACGTTTGATGCCGAGAGCATCTCACAGATACCCGATTCGGGGCGTTTGTCTGTAAACAGGGCGTCCACTTCCCGAATGTTGCAGAGGCGAACCATGGCCTCCCGGCCGAATTTGGTGTGGTCCGCCACCAGGAACACCTTCCGTGAGTTCTTGATGATGGCCTGTCCTACCCGAACCTCCCGGTAATCGAAGTCCAGTAGAGAGCCGTCCGAATCAATGCCGCTGACACTGATGACCCCGAAATCGGTCTTGAATTGTCGAATGAAGTCAATGGTGGCTTCTCCGGTGATGCCCCTGTCGCGGTTTCGGATCACGCCCCCGGTCACGATGACCTCAAAGGAGTCGTTTCCCGGGAGGATGGTGGCCACATTCAGGTTATTGGTGATGATCCTCAACCCATTGTGTTTGAGGAGGGCCTTGGCTACCTCTTCGGTGGTGGTGCCGATGTCGATGAACAGAGACGCCTGATCGGGAATGTGTCGGGCCAACAGATGGGCGATTTGAATTTTTCCCGCATGGCCGGCGACCTTCCGCGTGGTGTAAGCCACATTTTCAACGCTCGACGGTAGACCGGCGCCGCCGTGATATCGCCGCACCAGTCCGTACTTGGACAATTCATTAAGATCCCGACGAATGGTCTGGGGGGTGACCATGAAATTCTGGGAGAGGGTGTCGATGGATACAAAGCCCTGACCCTTGACGATGTCTACGATTTTCTTCTGGCGGAGAGTGGCGGATCGTCCCCGCCCATCCACTTCCTTATTGAAGTTTGATCGGGCCGCAACTAAATCTATAGCTTTGCTTTCAGACATCATGGCAACCCCCTGGAAAAATGGTAATTTTCTATAAAAGACATTTATAACCTATCATACCTTCTATATTTTCACAACCGAAAAATATGATCTCATTCTTATTTCCACATATTGAAGGTGACGGGTCGATGCCGCCTCCGTTTGCGCGATGGGGTCGTATCGGGACCTCAAAAGGCATCGTTTCAATGCTGAGATTCGCATTGCGGAACAGCGAGTCCATTGGAAAAGCTGGATACGTGCGCTCCAAAGGATGGAAATGCCGTCTATTTCACGCATTCGATGAAATACCACCGGAGGTGTGAAGTTATTCACTAACGAAAACGATATCAAGAAAAATGTAATAAAATGAAAATTTGTGCTTGACAGGGCGGGGGATTGTTTTTTATGAATAGAATCCCACCCTTTAGCGAAAACTTCGGTTCACAGCGTAAAAATATGAATGGCGTGAACAGTGAAAACATCCCATTTACAGACCCAAGTACTCATTATCGGTGGCGGCGCCACAGGCACCGGCCTTGCCCGGGACTTGGCCCTTCGGGGTGTCGAGTCCGTTCTGACGGAAAAGAGGGATATCAATGCAGGAGCTTCCGGAGGAAATCACGGCCTGTTGCACAGTGGCGCGCGTTATGTGTCCACCGACCCGGAAGTGGCAGCAGAATGCCGTGCGGAAAATGAGCTGCTGAGAAAAGTGGCCCCCCACTGCATCGAAGAGACCGGGGGCTTCTTTGTGGCCGTGGAAGGAGACGATGAGCGCTACGTGGCCGATTTCCCTCATATGTGCGGCCGGGCGGGAATCGCGGCCGTCTCGTTGGACGTCCAGGAGGCGCGGGAGCTGGAACCGGTGCTTTCCCCCAAGACCATCGCCGTTTATCGGGTCGAAGACGCCGCCATAGACCCTTTCAAACTGTCCTTAGAAAACATGGCTCAGGCCCAGTCACTGGGGAGTCAATTGCTCCGCCAGACACGATTGATCGGCTTTCGAAAAGAGAAAGGCCGCATCCGGTCGGCCCTGCTTCAGGATATGAGGACCGGGGAGGAACTGGTTGTGGAAGCGGAAATGATCGTGAATGCAGCCGGCGCATGGGCCGGGGAAGTGGCGTCGTTAAGCGGTATTTCAATCCAAATTCTCTATTCCAAGGGGAGCCTCCTCGTCACGGACAGACGAATGACCAGACGGATCATCAATCGCCTGCGCGACCCCTCGGATGGGGATATTTTGGTCCCCGGGGGCACGGTTTCCATTCTGGGAACCACATCTCTTCGAGTGGATTCCTTGAAGGACATTCGACCCACTCCTGGGGAGATCGATCTCATCGTGGATGAAGGCGCCGCCATGATCCCCATGCTGGACCGGGCACGTTACATCCGGGCCTACGCCGGCGTGAGACCCCTTTTGAAACCCGAAAGGGAAGAAAATGACCGGAGCGCCAGCCGGGGGTTTACGCTGTTGGACCATGCGCAGGAGGGCCTGGAAAATTTCGTCACCATCCCGGGAGGCAAACTGACTACCTACCGGTTTATGGCGGAAAAGACCGCCGATTTGGTGTGTAAAAGATTGGGGGTACGCCAACCCTGCCGGACGCGAACCGAACCCCTCCCCTCAACCGAGGCGGGAAGATGGACAGAACCGGGCCTGGGACCCAGAGACTGGATCAAAGAGAAAACCCCCAAAAACCCCATCCTCTGTGAATGCGAGATGGTTCCGAAAAGCACCATCGACCGTATCATCCAGGTCAGTAAGGCGCAAGGGGATCGCCTGGACCTTCGGGCTATCGGGCTCAGAAGCCGGGTGGGGAAGGGGTCGTGTCAGGGGACGTTTTGCGGGAAACGGGTCATGGGCTACATGGTGGAGAGGGGCGAGTTCGAAGACGACACGGCCTTGTCACACCTCAGGGATTTTTTGGAATCCAGGTGGAAGGGGGAACGGCCGGTATTGTGGGGCGAACAACTGGTCCAAGCGGAGCTCAAAGAGGCCCTTTATTGTGGTTTGTCGGATCTGGAGCGTCATCGGCCCCATTTGAAAGAGGACCAACACAGCCGTGGGTGAGACCCCTCCCATTGAATGCGACCTGGTGGTCATCGGCAGGGGAATGGCCGGTATGGCCGCCACCCTCTTTGCGGCCAATCGCGGGATATCCACTGTTCAGGTCGGCATGACCGGAGAGATCATCTTCGCCAGCGGATGCCTGGATTTATTGGCCGTTCCGTCGTACGGAGGGGAAAAGGCTTTCGATGATCCCTGGGCCGCCATGGACCTCCTGGCACGGGAAGTGCCCAAACACCCCTATGGTCGCCTTAAAAAAGCGGAGATTGAAGCCGGCTTTGAAGAGGTCGTCTCATTTCTGAATAAAGAGGGCCTTTTGTATTCGGGTGGGACAGGGGAGAACCTGGAGGTGGTTTCGCCGCTGGGAACTATTAGACACACCTACTATGCTCCTCAGAGCATGTGGGAGGGGATCAAGACGATCCAAGAGAGGGACCCCTTTCTCATCATTGATTTTAACGGGTTTACCGATTTCAGTGCGACACAAATAGCGGGGACACTCAGGCACAGGTGGCCGAATGTGCGTTCGGCGCGCATTTCATTTCCCGGAAACAGGGACGACAGAGAACTGATAGCCGGGGATATTATGGCAGAAACCATGGAATTGTCGAAAAACCGGGAAGAGATGTCCGATGCCATCCGGCCGCTTTTGTCCGATTCGCAGGCCGTCGGGGTGCCCGCCGTCATGGGGATGCAGGGGACCCAGGGTATCCTTGCGGATTTAAAGGACCGCATGGGGGTTCCGGTGTTTGAAATACCCACATTCCCCGTATCGGTGCCGGGCCTCAGATTAAACGACGCCTTTGCCCGAGGGCTTTCCCGAAAGGGCGTGAAGCGGCTGATACAGAGCCGAGTATTGGCGGTTGAAGCGTCAGACGATGCCACCTTCGTGGTTCATGTGGGGAAGAAGGCGCCGGAAACCGTCGTCCATGCCCGGGGAGTGGTCCTGGCCACGGGAAGATTCTGGAGTCGGGGGCTGGTGGCGGACAGAAACGGCATTCACGAACCCCTTTTCGACCTCCCAGTCCATCAGCCGGAAAAGAGAGATCAGTGGCATCGGGAGAGGTTTTTAGATTTGAGGGGGCATCCGGTGAACCGGGCCGGCGTGGAAACAGATGACGCTTTACGGCCCCTGGAAGCATCCGGCGATCTTGCTTTTGAGCGGTTGTTTGCAGCCGGTGCCATCCTGGCCCACCAGGACTGGAAACGGATGAAATGTGGGTCGGGATTGGCCATCGGAACGTCGTATAAGGCCATAGAGGCCTTTTCAAAAATGAAGTGAATAATGAATGGCCCCTGATGATATATTGACTTTAGCATTGGAAGAAGTCACCAAGACGGTCGGACGGGAGACCCATATTCATAATGTCAGTCTCTCTTTTGAGTCGGGTTCCCGAAACATCTTGCTGGGCCGCACCCTGGCTGGAAAGACGTCCCTGCTCCGGTTGATGGCCGGTCTCGACCGGCCCACTTTCGGACGGATTGTGGTCGACGGGAAAGATGTCACCGGCAAATCGGTCCGAAAGCGCAGTGTCGCCATGGTGTACCAGCAATTCATTAATTACCCGTCGCTCACCGTATTCAACAATATCGCCTCACCCTTAAAGCTGGCCAAGGTCGACAAATCTGAGATCGACAGACGGGTGCGGAGTACCTCTGAAATGCTCCACCTGGAACGTTTCCTGGACCGCCTGCCGAGCGAGCTTTCGGGCGGGCAGCAGCAGCGCGTGGCCATTGCCCGGGCCCTGGTCAAAGAGACGGAGTTGTTGCTTCTGGATGAGCCCCTGGTAAATCTGGACTACAAGCTGCGAGAAGAACTACGGGAGGAGCTCCAGGCCATATTTGAGACACGCAAATCCATTGTGGTGTACACCACCACCGAGCCTACCGAGGCCCTGATGCTGGGGGGCAACATCGTGGTGATCGATGAAGGTCGGGTGCTCCAGACCGGTTCCACCCCCGAGGTATATCATCATCCGGCCACCACCAAAGTGGCCGAGGTCTTCAGCGACCCGCCCATTAATTTCTTAAGCGGCACCGTACAAGACGGCGTTGTCCGGATCGGCGAAGGCATTCATCTGCCGCTGGTTCAGCATATGCGGTCATTGAAAGACGGGGATTACGGATTCGGTGTGCGGTCCAACCATCTGTTCGTCAACCGGAAAAGCAGCGAAGACGTGGAAATTCCCGCGACGGTGGGGCTGACTGAGATCAATGGTTCGGAAACCTTTATCCATGCCAATCACCATGATACGGAGTTGGTGGTTCAGGAGCGGGGGGTTCGGTCCGTTAAAAGCGGTATGGAGATCACCATATATGTCAGTCCGTCCTGTTTTTTTGTCTACGATAAATCCGGGGCGCTGGTTGCGTCGCCCTCGCCTGAGATCTTCAGAGATCAGCCGAGTTAGGAGATTGTCATGGCCCGCATCGAATTAAATGAAGTTGCCCACAGTTATCTGTCCAAACCCAAAACGGATTCAGACTACGCGCTGAAGCGAATTCACACCGTATGGGAGGATGGTTCGGCTTGCGCGCTCCTGGGCCCTTCGGGCTGTGGGAAAACCACGTTGCTCAATATCATATCCGGGCTGCTGAAGCCCAGCAAAGGCCGGGTCCTGTACGACGGCAAGGACGTCACCCCGTTGCGTCCGGAAAAGCGGAATATCGCTCAGGTGTTTCAGTTCCCGGTGCTCTACGACACCATGTCGGTTTACAATAATCTGGCGTTTCCGTTGCGCAACCGGGGCATCGGTGAGGTCCAGGTCCGGGAACGGGTCCTGGAGATTGCGGATATCCTGGATTTGACGAATTTTCTCGGCAGACGTGCGGCCGGCCTGGCAGCCGACGCCAAACAGAAGATCTCCCTGGGCCGGGGATTGGTCCGCAGCGATGTGGCGGCCATTCTGTTCGACGAGCCGTTGACCGTCATTGATCCGCAATTGAAATGGCATCTGCGCCGAAAACTCAAAGAGATTCACGAAAAGCTCAAACTGACGTTTATCTACGTGACCCATGACCAGGTGGAAGCCCTGACCTTTGCCGACCAGGTGGCGGTGATGTACGAAGGTGAAATGGTACAGATCGGATCGCCACAGGACCTCTTTGAAAATCCCCAGCATCGATTTGTCGGTTACTTTATCGGGAGCCCGGGCATGAACTTCCTCGAATGCACCATAGATGGAAACATGGCCCAAGTAGATGGCGCCAGTATCCTCCTGGATGAGGAGACCGCCGCCATGGGGCGGGAAGCCAAGGGAACGCTCGAAATCGGCATTCGACCCATGTATGTGGAGATCTATGACACCTCGGCCAAAGGCCGGGTGGAGGCCAAGGTCCGGATGGTGGAGGACCTCGGCAGTTACCGGATCGTGACGCTGAAGGCGGCGGGGAAGACCGTTAGGGCCAGCGTGGAAGAAGACCAGCCGATTCCCGAGAAACGGGCGTGGCTGGTCTTTCCCCCCTCACGGACCCGGCTGTTTGCAGATGGGTGGCTGGTTAAATAAGAGAGACATGTGTTCAAAAATAGATAGACGGGTTTTTTTGTTTAAGAAATAGTTTAACTGTTAACTGTTAATTGCAGGGAGTCTAGCCATGGAAAAATGGCCCAACAACAGAGCCTGGCTGTTGGTGCTGCCGGTGTTTGTGATTGTCGCCTTCAGCGCCTTCATTCCTTTGATGACAGTGATCAATTATTCGGTTCAGGATATCTTGGCACCGGGTCAGAGTGTGTTTGTGGGGACGGAATGGTTCAAGCAGATGCTCAGCGACAAACGCCTGATCGAGTCGCTCTGGCATCAATTCCTTTTCTCCGGACTCGTACTGGTCATTGAAATGCCCCTGGGCATCCTCATTGCGCTGGCCATGCCCAAGAAAGGCTGGGGCGTGCCCGCGTCTCTGGTGACCATTGCTCTGCCGCTGCTCATTCCATGGAACACCATCGGGACCATCTGGATCATCTTCACCCGGCCCGATATCGGCCTCTTCGGCTATGGAATGAATAAGGTCATGGGCATCCCGTTTGATCATACGGCCACCTCCATAGATGCCTGGATTACGGTGATGCTCATGGAGGTCTGGCACTGGACCCCGCTGGTGGCGCTTCTGGCCTATGCGGGACTTCGCGCCATTCCGGAGGCCTACTACCAGGCCGCTCGTATCGATGCCGCTTCGGCCTGGTCCACATTCCTCTATATCCAGCTGCCCAAGATGCGGGGTGTGCTTACCATCGCCTTTCTCCTCCGATTCATGGACAGTTTTCTGATCTATGCGGAACCCTTTGTGTTGACCGGAGGAGGACCCGGGAATTCAACACATTCCTCTCCCTGTATCTGGTCAAGATCGCGCTGCTCCAGTTTGATCTCGGTCCGGGCGGGGCGTTTTCACTCATCTATTTTGTTATCGTGCTTCTGTTCAGTTTTATCTTCTATCAGGCGCTTCAGCGGGTAGGGAAAGGAGATAAGGTATGAGAGGCAAAAAGAAATTCGTCGGATTGATCATATACTTCATTTTTTTGGTCATGCCCATCTACTGGATGCTCAACATGTCTCTCAGGTCCAACGCCGACATCCTGGCATCCTTTGTCCTGTTCCCCAAGAATCTTACGTTTGTGAACTACATGAATATATTTACCGATCCATCCTGGTACATGGGGTATGTCAATGCCATCATCTATGTGGTCTTGAATACGGTCATTTCCCTGGGTGTGGCCCTCCCTGCGGCCTATGCTTTTTCAAGGTATCAGTTCGTGGGCGACAAGCAGATGTTTTTCTGGCTCCTCACCAACCGCATGGCCCCGGCCGCGGTGTTTGCGCTTCCCTTTTTCCAGTTGTACTCCACTATCGGTCTGTTGGATACCCATATTGCGGTGGCCCTGGCCCACTGCCTGTTCAATGTGCCGCTGGCGGTATGGATTTTGGAAGGCTTCATGTCTGGCGTTCCCCGGGAGATCGATGAAACCGCCTTCATCGACGGCTACAGTTTCCCCAAGTTTTTCATTACCATTTTTATCCCGTTGATCCGGGCCGGGGTCGGTGTCACCGCGTTTTTCTGCTTCATGTTCAGCTGGGTCGAACTCTTGCTGGCCCGGACATTGACGGTGACGGACGCGAAACCGATTTCGGCAATCATGACACGGACCATCAGTGCCACCGGCCTCGACTATGGATTGACGGCCGCTGCGGGCATCCTGACCATCGTGCCCGGCGCCATGGTAATCTGGTTCGTGCGCAATCATATGGCCAAGGGTTTTGCCCTGGGCCGGGTATAGAAGGGGGAGATCATGAAACTGACACTTGCATGGATGGAATGGACCGTGCCCACGGCGATCTTTTCCGCATCGATTATTCTGATCGTCATTGCCATGGCCGTCTGGCAGACCCTTTCCCCTTCTTTAGAACGCAAGGGATTCCTCCCCATCCCCACCACGCCGGGTGATCGGCTGTTTATAGGGATTCTGACCAGTGCCTACATCTTTTTCGCCTGGGTCGGGCTGACCCAATTCCCCCTCTTAATTCTGTTGCTCATTGTCATCTGCTGGACGCTGGTGGTCATGATTTGGGGGTAAAAACAAAAAGAGCGGTTGTTTGTCCTTAAGTGGGTGGAATAGCCGTTGGCTCTGGGTATGCATGAATGATTAATCTACGGACACGGGTGTGACGATACGGGCACCCTCGAAAGGAGGTGGTGACAACAACACGGGAGCGGGGCCGATGTGTGCGGCCTCTGGTTTCCTCGCCGGCCCCTAAGGGATCGTGACTTGGGGTTTTTGGGTACGGCGAGGCTGCTGCGTCTAACCCATAGATATTCGAAAGGAGAGTGTATCCATGAAGAAGAAACGAGCCTTGTTATGTGTGTTGACCGCACTGGCGCTGATATTTGCAAGTGCCCCCTGCTGGTCTTCGCCACAAATGGATGCGGCCAAAAAGTGGGTGGATAACGAGTTTCAGCCATCCACCCTGACCAAAGAACAGCAGATGAAAGAGATGGAATGGTTTATTAATGCAGCCAAACCCTTCAAGGGGATGGAAATCAAGGTCGTCTCCGAGACCATTCCCACCCATGAATACGAATCCAAGGTTCTCACCAAGGCCTTCGAAGAGATCACCGGAATCAAGGTCTCCCATGACCTGATTCAGGAAGGGGATGTGATTGAAAAGCTCCAGACCCAGTGGGCATCCGGGAAAAATATCTATGACGGTTGGATCAATGATTCCGATCTTATCGGTACCCACATGCGATATGGGTTCGTGGTTCCCCTGAGCGATTTCATGAAAGGGGAAGGCAAAGACGTGACCTTGCCGACCCTGGATATCGATGATTTCATGGGCATATCCTTCACCACGGGTCCGGACGGAAAGATCTATCAACTTCCGGATCAGCAGTTCGCGAACCTCTACTGGTTCCGTTATGACTGGTTTCAACGTCCTGATTTCCAGAAGCAATTCAAGAAACTCTACGGCTACGATCTGGGTGTGCCGGTCAACTGGTCCGCCTATGAGGATATTGCGGAGTTTTTCACCGAGCACGTCAAGGAGATCGACGGCAGGCGTGTGTACGGTCACAATGACTACGGGAAAAAGGCGCCGGATTTGGGATGGCGGTTCACGGATGCGTGGCTTTCCATGGCCGGTGTGGGGAGCAAAGGGCTTCCCAACGGCAAGCCGGTGGACGAATGGGGCATCCGGGTGGAGAACTGTTCGCCCGTGGGTTCCAGTGTCTGCCGCGGCGGTGCCGCCGATAGTCCCGCGGCCAAGTATGCCCTTCGCAAGTATATGGAGTGGTTAAGAAAATATGCCCCTCCGGGCTGTCTCGGCATGGATTTTTACACCTACCTGCCGTTTTTGGCCAAGGGGAATGTGGCCCAGCAGATCTTCTGGTACACGGCATTTATTCCGACCATGCTCGAACCGGGCCCCACGGTCAATGCGGATGGGACCCCCAAATGGCGCATGGCACCGTCTCCCCACGGTCCCTACTGGGAAGAAGGCATGAAGCTGGGGTATCAGGACTGCGGATCCTGGACGTTCATGAAGAGCACCCCGCTTAAGCGGCGCAAGGCCGCATGGCTCTTCGGGCAGTTCTGTGTGTGCAAGACCACGTCCTTGAAGAAGGCTCTGACAGGATTGACCCCCATCCGCGACAGCGACATCCGAAGTGAGGCCTTCACCAAGATGGCGCCCAAACTGGGTGGATTGGTGGAATTTTATCGGAGCCCGGCCAGAGTCGCCTGGACGCCCACCGGAACCAACGTGCCGGATTATCCCAAACTGGCCCAGTTGTGGTGGCAGAATATCGGTGAGGCCGTTTCCGGTGAGGTGACCATAGATCGGGCTATGGACAACCTGGCCAAGGAGATGGATAAGGTGATGAGCCGCATTCAGCGGGCCGGTGTTCAGAAAGAGTGTGCTATAAAACTGAACCCCTGTGTGGATCCCAAAGAGTGGCTCGACAAGCCCGGATCTCCCAAGGCAAAACTGGCCAACGAGAAGCCCCAGGGCATGACCGTGAAGTATGATGACCTGATCCAGGCTTGGCGCGAAGGCCGTGTAAAATAGGATAGAGGCAGGAATGCCTTTTATAATCTAAACGGTTCAACCGAGGCCGGCCTCTTATGGCCGGCCTTTTTTACTTTTTTAAATGGATACAGGGGGTGATAGTCCCGTAAAAAGTATGTTTTCGCGCTGAGGCGCAGAGACGCAGAGAAAGAACTGTCTTAATTTTAATAGGTTACCTTTTCGGTCTTCGCGGCGTTGCGTGAGATTTTGACCTTTTACGAATATATCAGAGTGGGGAGGAAGAAAATGGCGGGATATGTGGGGGCGCTTGACCAGGGAACGACCAGCACGCGGTTTATCATTTTCGATCATGCCGGGAGCATTAAGAGTGTGGCCCAGAAGGAGCATGAGCAGATTTTTCCGAGGCCCGGATGGGTGGAGCATGACCCCATGGAAATCTGGCAAAACACCCAGGCGGTCATTCAAGCGTCGCTTGAAAAGGCCGGGATCACCGGTCATGATCTGGCGGCCATCGGGATCACCAATCAGCGGGAGACCACGTTACTCTGGGACCGGCATACGGGGAATCCCTTTGGAAACACCATCGTCTGGCAATGCACGAGAACCGACACGATATGCGACAAATTGATTACAGAGGGCGGCATTGACCGTTTCAGGGGCCGGACCGGCCTCCCTGTGGCCACCTATTTTTCAGGCCCCAAGATTCAGTGGATCCTGGAGAACACCCCGGATGCCAGGACCGCTGCCGAGCAGGGCGATGCCTGTTTCGGGACCATGGAGACCTGGGTCATCTGGTGGTTGACGGGCGGACCGGAAGGGGGTGCCCATGTGACCGATGTGACCAATGCCAGCCGAACCCTCCTCATGGACCTCGAATCCCTGGCCTGGGACCCGGAGATCCTCGAAACCTTCGGGATCCCCGAAAAGATCCTTCCCCGGATTGTTCCATCCAGCGATACGGAATTTTATGGAATGACCACGGCATCCGGACCACTGAACGCATCGGTCCCCGTGTGCGGTGCCCTTGGGGATCAACAAGCGGCTATGGTGGGCCAATGTTGCTTCGATGTGGGCCAGGCGAAGAATACCTACGGCACCGGATGTTTTCTCTTGCTGAATACAGGCACCGCGCCCATGGTTTCCAAAAACGGATTGATTACTACGGTAGGATATCAGTTGGGGAACCAGGCCCCGGTCTACGCCCTGGAAGGATCCATTGCCATGGGCGGTGCACTGGTCCAGTGGCTGCGGGATAATCTGGGACTGATATCCAAGGCGCCCGAGGTGGAGGCCCTGGCCCGAGAAGTCGAAGACAATGGCGGGATTTATATTGTCCCCGCATTTTCCGGGCTCTTTGCCCCTTACTGGCGATCCGATGCCCGAGGGGTCGTGGTGGGCCTGACGCGATACGTCAATAAGGGGCACATCGCCCGGGCCGTTCTGGAGGCCTGCGCCTATCAGACACGGGATATCGTGGAGGCCATGAATCAGGACTCGGGAGTCGCCCTGACCCAGCTCAGGGTGGACGGGGGCATGGTGCAGAACGATCTCTTGATGCAATTTCAGGCGGATACCCTGAGTGTCCCCGTGATTCGGCCCGAAATCACGGAAACCACCGCGCTGGGGGCCGCCTATGCGGCCGGGCTAGCAGCGGGGTTCTGGTCCGGTCCTGACGAACTTCGTGCAAACTGGAATGCGGACAAGACCTGGCATCCTGCCATGCCTGAAGAACAAAGACAAAAGGGGTACCGGGGGTGGCAAAAAGCGGTGACCAGAACCTTTGACTGGGTGGAGTAGGCCCTTCACGTAGGAAATCAAAACCCTTCCACAGCCCCCGCCGACGCGTCTCCTTGCCGCCGCTGCAGGGACAGCAAGGTCCTTCCCCGCGTGTCGGTCTTGTCCTGTTTAAACCGTCTCTTGTTTAAGAAATGGGTTAAAATTTCTCTGGCAAAGTGTTGAAGATTGCGTTACACAGGAGAACCAAATTCTGTCCACCTGCTTTCTCTAAAAGGAAGTTAGGATAAACCCGATGACCATCTCATTTGCCAAACGTCTTCAGATTTTTATTCCCTTTGCCCTGGGATATTTTCTTTCCTATCTCTACCGGGTCATCAACTCGGTGCTGGCCCCCAATCTGGTCGCAGACCTGGGTGTGGACCCCTCCGGTCTGGGGTTGTTGACCGCCGCCTATTTTATTACCTTTGCCGCATTTCAGTTGCCGCTGGGGGTGTTGCTGGACCGGTTCGGCCCACGGAAGATCGAGGCGGGATTGCTCATCGCGGCGGCTGCAGGGGCCTTCTTATTTGCCCGTGCCGACACCTTGACGGGATTGGTGATTGGACGGGGCCTGATCGGTTTCGGCGTATCCGCCTGCCTCATGGCGGCCTTCAAGGCATTTGTTCTGTGGTTTCCGAAACAGCAGTTGCCGCAGATCAACGGGTTTCAAATGGCGGCCGGGGGACTGGGGGCCCTGGCCGCCACATCCCCTGTGGAGGCGGCCCTGGCCATCACGGATTGGCGAGGCGTATTTATGATGCTCTCCCTGCTGACCCTTATCGTGGCGGCCCTCATATTCTTCGTGGTGCCCGAGGGAGAGGCCCCGAGTGAAGATCTCAGTTTTATGGATCAGATCCGGGGAATCGGCACGGTCTCAACGAGCCTCAAGTTCTGGCGTATTGCCCCCTGGACCACTTTGTCACAGGCCTCCTTTCTCGCCATTCACGGGCTCTGGTCAGGGCCTTGGCTCAGGGATGTGGCCGGGTATGATCGGTCTGAAATGGCCGCCACACTACTACTGCTGGCCGCTGCCATGGTGGCCGGGTTTATTATTCTCGGAACAGCGGCCGAGCGACTCAGCCGCCACGGCATCTCCACCTTGGGGGTGGGTGCCGTAGGCATGGGGTTTTTCTTGCTCACGCTGGTGTTGATCATTTTTCCATACCCGCCGCTTTCTCCCCTCTTATGGATCCTGTTTGGATTTTTCGGCACAGCCGGGATTCTCCCGTATGCCGCTTTGTCCCAGAGTTTCCCCTTGCACCTGTCGGCTCGCGCCAACACGGCGTTAAATCTCCTGGTCTTTGTGGGGGCCTTTGGGGCCCAGTGGGGAATCGGCGCCATCATCGAGCAATGGCCCGTGACGGCCGCAGGCGGGTATGCGCCGGCAGGATATCAGGTGGCCTTCAGTGTGTTGGTGGTCCTCCAACTCCTCTCCATCCTCTGGTTCTGGGTAGCCGGCAGGATCTTGAAGCGCTGATCAGTACCTCACAGAAGGAAAGAGCTTGTGATTGGTGTGCGGGAGGAAAAGGGCGGCGATGTACTCATCGGTGAACGGCAGATGGGTAGACATCTCAATGTTGGTCATGGAACTGGCGATGTGGGTGCAGTTCTCTATGGCTTTTTCCGACAAAAGGCACATGCGGGCCCCGGTGAGGGAGCTGTTGCCGATGAACTGGATTTTCTCATGGGGCAAATCCGGCAGAAGCCCGATGGCAATGGCCTTGGGAACGTCCAGATAGTTTCCGAAACCGCCGGCCACATAAAAGGTCTCAATCTCTCCAAACCCCAGTCCGATGTAATCGAGCAAGGACTTAATGGCCGCGAATACCGCGCCCTTGGACTTGATGAGATTGTCGATATCCGTTTCCGTGATCACCACATCCACGCCGGACTCGGTTTCCTCCGCATGGGCGAGGACATAAAGGGGGATATCGTCTTCGATACGCAGTCGATCGTCCGTCCTGCTGCGGTCAAATTTCCCGTCCTGGCCGATGATGTGGTTCCTGGCCAGTTCATAGATGGTGGAAATAAGACCCGAACCACATATGCCTACGGGCTTGGCATTGCCCACGGTTTCGTATGTCAGGCCGTCGTCGGTAATTTGTAGATTCTCGATGGCTCCGGATTTGGCCCGCATTCCACAGCGGGTCCCGCCCCCCTCGAATGCGGGTCCCGCCGAAGCGGAACAGCACACCAGCCAGTCCCTGTTGCCGATGGCGATCTCACCGTTGGTGCCGATATCGATGAGACCCCTGATCTCTTCGTTTTCGGTCATGCCGCAGGCCATCACCCCGGCCACGATATCGCCGCCTACGTAGGATGCCACTGCCGGGAGACATTCCAAAATGCCCTTGGGATTGATCTTGATGCCGATCTCCTCGGCCCGAATTTGGGGAAACACGCGTGCGGTGGGCACATAAGGGTCCAGACGAATGGAACATGGGGTGAGGCCCAGCAGAAAATGCGTCATGGTGGTGTTGCCGGCCCCCACAATGCAGCTGATTTCCTCCACAGAGAGGCCGTTTTCCTTGCACAATTCACGGATCAGTTGGTTGATGTTTTTGATCACGGCTTTTTGAACGGGTGTCAGCCCCCCTTTTCCACAGGCGAAGATCATCCTCGATATGACATCTTCACCAAAACTCGCCTGGTTGTTGTGACTCCCCTTGACACCGATGACCCTGCCGGAATTCAGCTCCACTAACTGAGCCACGACCGTGGTGGTGCCCACATCCACGGCCACGCCGTAATGAGAATCGGCCGTATTGAGCGGATCGATTTTGAGGATGTCATAGTGGTTGCGATTGCGGCTGACGGTTACAGTGACTTTCCATTCGTTCTCCCTCAGTTTGTCCGACAGGTGCTGGAGACAATCGAGGGGCGTATCCACGTACCGCGATTCGATCTTCTTGGTAAGGACCCTGGATATTCTCTCAAAATCCGGCACGTTGTCTTCGGAAGTGGGTGGCGGGAGTTCCAGGTATATTTTTTGAACAATGGGGGTCCCCTTACCCATGAGGGCCTCCTCACCCACTTCGCCCGTCAAGATCTGGGAGTCGTCCACCGTTGACTCAGGGGGAATGATGACCTCGAGATCGTCATGGATCTCTGTCTGGCAGGCCAGCACATACCCCTTCATGATCTCATCGGGTGAAAATAACGCCTTGGCCTGTTCCTCTGCTTCGGCCTTGCCTTTGGAAATCTGAACGCGGCATCTGCCGCAGACCCCTTCGCCGCCGCAGAGATTGCTGATAAAGACCTCGGCCTGGTGGGCGGCCTCCAAGAGGGTGGTGCCTTCTTCAACCGCTACCGATACATCGTTTGGAAAAAATTTTACGGTGAATTGACTCATTGGACGACTTCTCCGGTTATGATCAACTTCCCGCATCCAGAAATGCAGGGATATGGTTTTCAAATTTGGGGTAGTTGGGCCAATTCCAGGGCCCCGGCGTCACAAGACCCCATCCGAGATTAAAAAACACACAATGTCCCACACTTTTACAACAAAAGCGGCGTAAATGTTAAGTAGAATCTTACGCAGACAGGGTCCCGATTCCCCATTCCGAATTGTTCGGAGTCAACGCGGCACGGTGTATTTTGTTTTAACATCCAAGGCATTGAATTTGAAAGGAGAATTCATCCATTTCGGTCGATAACTGAAATCTCTCGGCATATTCAAAACCTCCGATATGGCTTTATTCCAGGGGAGTTACTGCTTAGAACAAATTCACCGTGGTCAACGTGGTTCTACGCTTGACAACGAAATTGAGGACTTTTTATAATAAATAAATAGTTTTTTCAAAAGTCTCAACTCAGGCGGACGCAAATGGAAAGCCATAAGGGTCAACTCACGGTTCTCGATCAGATTTCGGATGCCGGGAAGGTAAGGAAAAAGATCATCGATGCGGCCAGTACCCTCTATGCCCGGAAAGGGTTTAACCAGACCACCATCGAAGAGATTTCAGAAAAGGCGGGTGTCAGCCTCCCCGTCACCCACCATTACGTTAAGAAGAAATCAGAGATCATGCGGATGATCATGGAAGATGTCCTGAACATTTTCCGTGACAACCTCTTGGACATGATCCGGGGAATCGATAACCCCGAAGAAAAACTGGCCATCGCCGCGCGACTTTATTTTAAAGTGGTGGATCAGCAGAGGGAAAAGGCCCTGTTGATCTATCAGAAATCCAATTCCCTTGACCGGGCCTCCAAGGCGCGCATCATGCAACTGGAGGTAACCGTTGCACATATTTTCGAGGAAATGATCAACGAGGGAGTTGCCCTGGGAATCTTCAAACCTGTGGATGTGGATTTAATGGCCTATAACGTCATCATGGCCGCCCATACGTGGGTGCTCAAGCACTGGCATTTCAAGCATCGACTGACCCTGGACAAGTATACTGAATTACAGCTGAACACCATCCTGGATTCCCTCAGAAAGTAGATGAGCCGCCTCCAAATGATTCCCTGAACCCCCCCTTCTCCTTCCACGACCCTCGTCCTGCCGCTGATGCTGGAGAAGGGAACTCGACTCAATGAAGCAGTGTCTGGCCGATATACACCACCATACCAGTCATTAGGAAATTGCCTTCCACCAGAGACTCGAGCATGAGGCCGGGATAGAGCCACCCCTTCTCGTAGGCCAAAAGACATATCGACAGGGTGAACAGCGGAAAGAGCAAAAAATAGGTGGCCGGAGCGGTGATATTCAAGAGGGGACTGAGCAACAGAACGAGTGCGACGATAACCAACACGATTTTGAGAAAGTGCATGGTCCGCTGTTTCCCCAAGGAGATGGGCAGGGTCTCCGTGCCCACCATCAGGTCTCCCTGGACGCGAAACAGGCTGAAGAGGATAGCCCTGGCATAACTCAGCCAGAAGACCATGAGTGCCGTGGCAATGGCCGCCTGCCATTTCATGCCGCCGTTTTCGAAGGCCGGCAGGAGAATAATGATGGCGGTCCAGGCCAGGGCTTCAGAAAGGCTCCTGGATCCGGGGATATCCTTGATTCGTGTGTATCGGGATTTCCGTTTTAAGGCTTTGGGGACGAGGGGGATGCTGTAAATGACGCCGAGTGCGCTCAATCCCAAGAGCAAGAGAAAGGTGATGGCGCCGATGGTGTATGCCAGCACAAGGGCCGCAACAATACTGGTGACGCCGGTGAGGACCAGCAGCTTTCGATGCTGTCTTAAAAATGCCGCGCGATCGGGATCATCATAGGTGCTGGCGCCCTTGTCCAGGAATCGGTTGAATACATGCATGGCGTAGATATAAAAAAAGGCCAGGACGGAGAAAATCAAGGTGTGCCCCGCTCCCGAAAGTACGGCCGCCCCATACGCCAGGGAAAAGGCCCCGGCAGCGGAGATGAGGTTGCTCAACACCAAAAACCGTAAGGCTTGTCTGGCCCCTCGGATGAGGCCCAACTCCCGCCATCCGCGAATCTGCTCGATTTCTCCGATAACCGTTTTGATCATCCAATGCGGCGTAGACGCACCGGCGGTAAGACCGACGGTATTCATCTGTGAAAGCGCTTTTTTGTCCAGGTCCTTTTCCGTTTCCACATGAAAGGTGGGAATCCCCTCGCCTTCGGATATCTGGACCAGTCGCTGGGTGTTGCCGCTGTGATACCCTCCCACCACCACCACGCCATCCACGTGATCCTTGAACGTCCGCACTTCCTGTTGACGTTCATGGGTGGCATCGCAGATGGTATCAAACACCCTCAGATCAGAAAAACGGCCCTCAAGGGCCTTGATCACCTGTTTGAAGTTATTTTCGTCTTGGGTGGTCTGTGCCACCACAAACGGTTTGTGAAGCTCGGGCAAAAGGGATACATCCGCCTCATGTTGAATCACGTGTGCAGGGGTCTCGCTGTACCCCATGAGACCGATGACCTCTGCGTGGTTCT
>JARRPY010000021.1:0-25182 GCA_037382425.1 Deltaproteobacteria bacterium | reverse complement strand
CAAGGGAACCCATTGCGTCAAATGGGAATATGTGTCCCAAAGCATCAAGGGCGCCCCCCACGACGTCTTGCCCTTGTGGGTGGCGGACATGGATTTTCCGTGCGCCCAGCCCATCTTGGACGCCCTGCGCTGCCGGGTGGATCGTCGGATTTTCGGCTACAGCAATCCATACACAAAAGGGTACCTGTCCGCGGTCTTGAACTGGTTTCAATCCCGGTATGAATGGACCATCGATCCCGACCGTATTCTGGTCACACCGGGGGTGGTCCCGGCCGTGGGGATCTTAATTCGGGCACTCACCCGGGAAGGAGAAGGCGTCATCGTGCAGCAGCCCGTGTACTACCCCTTCTTCTCCATCATCCGCCAAAACGGCCGCATTATCGTGAACAATCCCCTGATCCGCCAAAACGGCCGGTATGAAATCGACTTCGACGACCTGGAACAAAAGGCCGCGGATCCGGCAAACACCATGATGATCTTTTGCAGTCCCCACAATCCGGTGGGTCGCGTGTGGAAGGATTGGGAACTGGCCCGCGTGGCCGACATCTGCCGCAGGCACCATCTGATCCTGGTGGCCGATGAGATTCACTGCGACCTCACAAGGCGGGGGGTTAAATTCGTTCCCATGGCCAAAGCGGCCCCCCACGAAACCCTCATCTCCTGCACCGCCCCCAGCAAGACATTTAACCTGGCCGGTCTTCAGATCTCCAATACCATCTTTCACTCAGAAGACATGCGGCGCCAATGCGCCTTGGAACTGAGGGAGAAGCTGGGCCTCTTCGGCGCCAATCCCCTCTCCATCGTGGCCACCGAAGCGGCCTACACCCGAGGCCGTGAATGGCTGGATCAGATCCTGTCCTACATCGACGACAATCTGGCGTTCATCGGCGATTTCATATCCGTTCACATGCCGGGGGTCGGATACCGGGTCCCCCAGGGCACCTACCTGGCCTGGCTCGATCTGCGCCGGTATGACCGGCCCTGGGATGCCCTAAAAAAGGCGCTTCTGACAGAGGCCAAGGTGGCGCTGGATGACGGGGACATGTTCGGGGAGGAGGGCCGCGGGTTCGAGCGCATCAACGCGGCCTGCCCGCGCAGCATTCTGACCGACTGCCTTCGGCGGATGGCCGCGATTTTAGCATGTTAAGACAGAGCACAGGGGCCACCGGGATCTTTGGGCACGCATTGCCATACGATACTCGCGGGAGGGAAACAATCAATCCTGATCCAGGGCCGCGCTCAAGAGTTCCTACAGAAGCTCATAGCTTTTTCAGCAATTGATTGGCCGTGGTCAACAGAGGGTCCCACACCGGTCCGAAAGGGGGCGCATAGGCCAGGTCACACTGGCTGAATTCCTCCACCGTCATATGCTGATGAAGGGCCACGGCCAGGGCATTGATCCGGTGCACCGCCCCTTCCATCCCCACCAACTGACTTCCAAGGAGTCTCCCCGAGGTCTTGTCCGCCACCATCTGGCAGTGGATGGTGGTCGATCCCGGATGGGCATGGGCCCGGGATCGGCCCTTTATGGTCACCTCCACCGGATCGAACCCCGCATCCTTGGCCTCTTGGGCATTGAGTCCGGTCCTGGCCACTTGCAGGTCGAACACCCTAAACACCGCGGTCCCGGCAACCCCCTCGAGCGCCGTCTTTTTCCCCGAGAGGTTGTCCGCCACAGCCCATCCTGCGCGGTTTGCCCTGAGGGCCAGAGGAATCCAGGTCTTCTTTCCGGTCACCACATGAAAGGCGTCGGCACAGTCCCCCGCGGCAAATATATTGGGATCACTGCTCACCAGATGCCGGTTCACGGAAATGGCCCCGTGTGGCCCCAATTCCAATCCGGCATCGGCAGCGATCCGACTGTTGGGCGTGACCCCGATGGCCACCAGGACCATCTCCCCCTGGAGGGCGATCCCCTCACAAATGACATTCAGCGCATCATTTCGTCCCTTTTCCACGGCCTGGATCTCGAGACCCAGATGGAGATTGACCCCGTGGCCTTCGACCTCTTCCTGAACCACCTGGGAGAGATCCGGATGCATCCAAGGCAGAAACATCGGCCTCGGCTTGACCATGCTGACCTCGATGCCCCGCTCTCTGAGGGTTTCACACATCTCAAGGGCGATATATCCCATGCCGATGATGACCACGCTCTTTACCTTCCTGACACGGATGAAGTTCTTGAGCCTTCGACCGTCCTCCAGGGTCTTGAGCCCCATCACTCCCTCAAAATCGAATCCGGGCAGGTCGGGCATGATGGGCGATGCACCTGTTGCCATCAGGAGGTTGTCGTAGGGAATGCTGAAGGCATTTCCATCCGGCCGGCGTCCGCTGACCAAACGGTTCTCCCGATCCAAGTCTTCGGCCCGATGACCGGTCCTGAGATCGATATGCTGTTTTTCCCTGAAGACCTCGGCCTTTCGGACCACCAGGTCCTCGATGGCCCGTTCAGGATCGGCGATATTGTACGGCATACCGCACGCGCTGTAGGACACATCGCCACTCTTCTCAAGGACAATCACCTCCGAATCCGGCATATTGCGCTTGAATCGACTGGCAGCGCTCATGCCCGCTGCATCGCCGCCGATGACCACGAATCTCATGGACACGCCTTATCCCTCCTTTACTTTACGGCCCAAACCGGCTCATGAAATAGGGAACCGATATCACACATAAACAGCGTGGGTATTGTATCCCCTGCGGGGATAACGGTCAAAGCATTATTTTTTTCGCAGGGGCCGAATTGATCCTCATGCATTTCGACAAACAAAAGGCGCCCATGAAAGAGCGCCTTTTGTTCCATCGAGACTTATTTGAGGCTATTCAACGGGGTAGCCTGCTTTTACCCATGCCTGCCATCCGCCGGCGATATTCTTTACGTTTTTGTATCCCATCCGACAGAGGGTACACGCCGACAGGCATCCCCGGCCGCCCACCTTGCAATACACGGCGATCTTTGAATTCTTGTCCGGGATCTTTTTGGTCACCTTGAATTCCATAAGCCCCCGGGGGATATTCACGGCGCCTGGGATATGTCCCATCTTGAATTCCTTGGGTTCCCGGCAATCCAAAAAGATATACCCCCCGTTATCCAGAAACCCCTTTGCTTCGGAAACCGAAATTTCACAGACGTTTTGCTTGGCTTCCTTGACCAGGTCGTCGGCGGTCATATCCGCGGCCAGCGCCTGGGGCATCCCGACCATGAGTGCGAACACCAGGGCCAATAGGGTGACAAACAGCGATCGTTTCTTCATGAGTCTCCCTCCTCCTTCTTTTGATTTTATTGGTTTATATCCACACCACGTCCGCCAGGGGCGGACCGTAACGCATCACGAGCCGGGCCGCTTCTTCGGGATCATATCCGGAGCCACCATCACCTTCTTGTTGGCCGCCTGGTAGGCCGGGTCCACATCCTTCTTGAGCAAGAACAAATCCGGCTGTCCGTGGCAACTGTTGCAGGTCTTGTTCTGCGGGGTGGATCGCTGGATGTTGTGCGGGGTGGCCAGTTTCCAGTTGGGCAACTTGTCGAAGTGGGACAACCCGTCTTCCACGTAAAAAGCAAAGGTCTCCCTATCCACCGGTATGTGGCGAAGGGTGACAAATTTTTCGGGTCTTTTCTCTGACTGAAGCGGATTCAGGCCGATTTTGAACTGCATCTGAGACGGCTCGGTCTTAAAGTATTTGAATCCTTGTTTGTCCGTACCCACGTGGCAGCTGTAACAGTTCTTGTAGGCCACGGAGTGACAGACCTGGCAGCTCACCTGATCTTTATGGATCCAGTGGCTTTTGGGGTTCTCCGCGTTGGGCGCATAGATATCTTCATGACAGTCGAGGCACTTGGGCCTGTTTTCCACTTCGTACCGATTGGCATAATCCTTTCCATCCCCGTGCATTTCTGCGGCAGTGTGGCACTTGTCGCATTTAAAATATTTTTTCTTGTGGATATCGGGCGGGACCCCTTTGTTTTTTCCCAGATACTCCTTTTCGATACGGCTCCCGTGACAGGCCGTGCACACCGTATGCATGGGGGGCTTTTTCTGAAAAAGATGGCCCTCCAAAAGCCCCCCCTCCACGGCGTCCGGCCGGCTGATGTGGCACTGTCCGCAACTGGAATGGCATTGACTGCAATGCCGCTTTCGGGCGGCATCCACCTTCTTATGTATTGCCGGGTCATCGCTCGACCGCATATCGATCATTTTTTTGAAGGGTGCCAGGCTCACGTGGAGACTCTTGCCATAGTTTTGGGCAATCTCCTCATGGCATGCGCCGCAGGTCTCCGAGGGATCCGGATAAGAGGGGTCTTTCACCACCCCTTTGTGGGCGGTTTTCCAATTGGGGTCGCTGGGATCTCCGCCGTGGCATTCATGGCAGCCGAGACCGCCATGGTATTCATCCTCGGCCAGCGAGCTGTCCACCCAAATCTTTTCGTGCGGAGCCAACGGCTCCACCAGACCGCCTCACCCTTCCCCTTCGGTTTCCGCAGATCCTCCGGGCTTGTCTTTGTTGGCCTTGGCGATCTCCCGGGTAATCTTTATGAGTTTCCCGGCGTTGGTGTGGCAGGTGAAGCAGTGATTTTCTTCATCGGCAGACCGGGCCATCCGACCATTTAAGAAAAAGAGAAGGCAGACCATGAGTGCCATCGCCCCACATGCGAACGTTTGAAAAATTTTCATTTTTTGCCGCTCCTCCAAAGAAAATGAATCGTTCGATTTTGTTTCAAATGACCATGACTGAAGAACCCCTATTTTTCAAATACATCGATTTATGGCGTTCAGGTCTTGTATCCGGGCATCAGAAAGGGCGGTTTTTGAAGCTGCTCGGACAAAAAGGCATCCACCACTTGATCGGCTCTTCCGGCAATCCCCGTAATCAGGCGAATTCTTGCGCCCTTAAGCATATGGTAGAGGGTATCGGTAATCCCGCCGCAAATCAGCACCGTAATGCCCAACTGCCGAAGGATGGATACCCTTTCTGTCAATGAAAATTCGTCCAGGAAAATCTCGCTTCGCTCAATTTCGCGATGCTGTTCATATGTAATCATCAACAGACGAGTAGCGGTATCCAACACCGGCGAAACTCTTTCTTGAAATACGGGGATACCTAATTTGGCCATTAGGACGCTGACACGATGTCAAAATTTCAGTGTTCTCCAATGGAATTAGAAGGCAACGGGCGCTTTCCTGAATGAATGAAAATAGAGACCTCTGCAAGCGTCGTGATCTCATGCCGAATGATCGCTCTATCCTTAAGGCCGCCTTTCTCCAATGAACCATCATAAACTGACCCTGAAGGGCGAAGGAGTCTGGATTTGCAGAGGTCTCTATTCCTTCCATTCAAGGCAAATTCCATGCCAGTGTCAGCCATCGACAGTTTAAATGGGGTATCTATCTGTTATTTAAATAGAAATTATGAAAGCCGGCGTGCCAAGCGAAGTGGGCGATCGGATCATTTGGGAACAAAGTGTATCTTTCCAGTTAGGCATTTGGGAACAAAACGCATCCCTAATGTCTCGGTTATCGTTGACAGGATAGGGCTTTCCTGCTAATAACGTCAAATGTTGACAGGAAAACCGCCATCGCGGCCCTCTCGACCCCCCAAACCCCTTCTCTAGAAACGGAAGTCTCTATGTATCCGCTGGAAAAACACTACCAGATCATACTGGACAGCATTGCCGACGGTGTCTTTACCGTGAATCTCGACTGGGAGATTACGTCATTCAATACGGCTGCCGAGGCCATCACCGGTATCCCAAGGCAAGAAGCGGTGGGGCGTGCCTGTTTCGAAGTCCTACGGGCCAACGTCTGTGAAACCGGCTGTATATTGCGCCACACCATGGAGACGGAAACCCCCATCGTCAATATGCCCGTCCACATCATTCGGGCCGACAAGAGATCGATTCCCATCAGTGTCAATACCACGCTCTTAAAGAATCCGGACGGCCGGGTCATCGGCGGGGTGGAAACCTTCAGGGATTTGAGGGTGGTCAACAGACTGAGACGGGCACTCCTCAAACAACAGTCTTTCGAAGATATCATCAGCAAGAATGGTAAAATGATGAAGCTGTTTTCCATGCTCCCCCAGATCGCCGAAAGCAATGCCACCGTATTGATAGAGGGCGACAGCGGGACAGGAAAAGAGATTTTTGCCAGGGCCATCCACAACAACAGTTCCAAACGAAAAGGGCCTTTCGTGGCCGTGAACTGCGGCGCACTCCCGGACAATCTGTGCGAATCCGAACTGTTCGGGTATAAGGCCGGAGCATTTACCGATGCCAAGAAAGACAAACCGGGTCGATTTGCCTTGGCAGAGGACGGGACCATCTTTCTGGATGAAATCGGGGACATCTCCCCGGCCGTTCAGATCAGGCTCTTGCGCGTGCTGGAGGAAAAGGTCTACGAACCTTTGGGATCCACCAAACAGATCAAGACCAATGCCCGGGTAATCGCGGCCACCCATCGAGACGTGGAAAAGCGGGTCCGGGAGGGTCGATTTCGGGAGGATCTTTTTTTCCGGATCAATGTGATTAGATTAAGACTCCCCCCGCTCTCAGAGCGAAAAGAGGATATTCCGCTCCTGGTGGATCATTTCATCGGGCACTTTAATGACATGACCGGCAGAAAGATTGTGGGCATGACCCAGGAAGCCATGGCGGCGCTCATGCTGTATGACTGGCCCGGTAATGTAAGGGAACTGGAAAACGCCATTGAACACGCATTTGTGCTCTGCAGGGGGGAACTTATCCGGCTGGAATGCCTTCCGGAACGGCTGATTCCCAAGAACGGGACGTTGGTGGTTCCCACGGGCCTGACGCTCAAGGAAATCGAACGGGAGGCGATCCAACAGGCCCTGGAGAGAAACCGGTGGAAAAAGGTGGCGACGGCCCGGGAACTCGGCATCGACAAAAACACCCTCCGCCGAAAGATCCAACGGCTGGGGATTTTAGAGCCATTGAGGTAACCCTTACCCGGGGAAAGCCAAATCTGAAACGCTGGGAAGGGGCACATCCCCTTCCCATTTTTATTTTGTGATTCCTATTTGCGTACGGCTTCGTCTGTATCGATGTCGGACGGGTCCACATGCACGATCACCTTGGCCACCCCCGCCACGTCATCGAGCAGGCATTGCTCCACCTCCTTGGCAATGTGGTGCCCCTGGTAAACCGTCTGGCTGCCGTCCACCACGATATGGGCTTCCATGAGATAAAGACCGCCGGATGACCGGACGCGGACATCATGGATGTCCAACACGCCCTCCACACCTCGGGCACAGGCATTAATCTCCCGCAGGATCTCCGGCGCGGGGGCCCTGTCCGTGAATTCGCGAATCGTGTCCCTGAGGATGTCGATGCCCACCTTTATGACGAAAAACGAGACCAAAAGTGCGGCAAAGGCGTCCAATATATGCCAGCCAGGATTGATCAAGGATGCCCCCACGCCCAGAAACACGGCCACCGATGAGAGGGAGTCGGTCCGATGATGCCAGGCATTGGCCACAATGAGCTGGCTGTGGATTCGTCGACCGACCCGGACCGTGTAATGATAGAGGAGCTCTTTGACGAGGATGGACACCCCGGCCCCGACCAGGGCCAATGGCGTGGGGGTGTATTCCGTATGGCGATAAATATTGAGTGCGGCCGTGATGCCGATATAACAGGCCGTGATGATCAGCGCGATACCGACCACGGCGGAGGCCAGGGTTTCCAGGCGGGCGTGACCAAAGGGATGATCCTCGTCCGGTCCTTTCCGACCGATTCGAATACCCAAGAGGACGATGAGATCCGTGAACAGATCGGATACGGAGTGAATCGCGTCGGCGATAAGGGCCTGGCTGTGGCCGAACACCCCGGCCAAGAACTTGAACACCATCAAAAGGCTATTGGCGACGACCCCCATCCAGGTAACCTTCTGCCCTGCCCTGAGGTCTCGGCTGTGCGTCTCTTCCTTCATTCCTTTTTCAGCATGTCCTTGAGGTTGGAAAAAGGGCTGTGGGTAAAGCCGGCATCTTTCTCGTCCCCCACTTCTGCACCTTCCGCATCCAGGTAATCGAGGTGGCGGCGGTGTTCATTTTCATGGCAATAGATACAAAGATTCTCCCAGTTGCTTCCATCGGCGGGATTGTGGGTGTGATCATGGTCTTTGTGATGGACCGTCAACTCATGAAGATTCTCGTTTGTGAATTCCCGGCCGCACCGGGCACATACCCAGGGATGGATCTGAAGGGATTTCTCGCGATAGGTGGCTTCCAGCTTCTTTTGCTCACGCCGGGCCCTGGCCACCACCGCTTTAGGATCCCCGGCCTTGACTTTCCCGCGCCGGCCTCGTCGTGGGGTAAAACTCCTGCTCGACATGTTCGACTCCCCGAATGCGTGATATGGTTAGCAGTTTCAATCCTCGAGACCGGGCCTTGACGATCTCTTTTTCAAATGCCGCGTTTAAATATTAATCACCTTGTCGGCCAACTGCATGGCGGTGACAATATCCAGCATATTGGTGGTTTCACCGACCCCCTTCCTGTCCAGCAGGTCAAAATGGGTCAGGCACGTACCACACACCAATACACCGGTCCCTTCCTTTTCGAGGTCCTGAATCATCGGCAAGATATCCGACCCTTCGATGGTCAGCTTCACCCCATTATTCACGAACACCAGCCGCCACAGCTCCTCCCCCAGCTCCTTGAGCGTGCTGAGGAAACTCGTCATCAACTTACGGCCCAGGACATCGTCCCCGAATCCGACGCGGTCTGTGGCCACCATCACCATAATCCGTCTCTTTTCTTCTTCGGGTCCGTCTGCCACCGGCAGTGGCGGGGGCGCCTCATTGTCCCGCGTACCGATCACCTCAAAATCAGCACCTTTCTCCATAACCGACACGTGAAAATGCTGTGCGTCTAAAAAACGGGTCACATTCTGTTTGGCGGCTTCGTTATCTACGGTTACGCGGATCTCCGCGGGATCTTCCGTCTCAATGAGTTCCTTGGTCTGTAACACCGGGGCCGGACAGGCCAATCCTCTACAGTCGAGTGCATTTCCCATGGTTATCTCCTTCATATGTTAATCCACCAGAATCTGTTCCACGGCATCTGGGATCACCTCTCCGATCACCTGCGCCGTCGGCATGCCCTTGTTTTGGAGTCGACCGACGAGCGCCTCGGCGCTGGCAGACGGCACGCTGATCAAAAGTCCACCGGATGTCTGGGGATCAAACAAAATATCCTGCATGACGGGATCCACGGCCGGATCGAATCGCACCATGCATTCCCTGAATTCTTTGTTTTTGTAGGCACCGGCGGGGACCAGACCCATCCGCGCATATTCAATGGCCTCGGGAAGAACGGGGATTCTGTCCGTACGGAGGTGCACGCCCATACCGGAACCCACGACCATTTCCGCGGTATGGCCCAGCAGGCCAAATCCCGTGATGTCCGTACAAGCATGGACCGTGAAGTCGTTTATGACCTGTGCAGCGGCGCGGTTGAGCGCGGCCATGAGAGCCGTCACCCCGTCTATGATTTCCGGGGAAGCCAATCCCCCCTTGATGGCGGTGTTCACAATGCCCGTGCCCAGAGGTTTGGTGAGAATCAATAGGTCTCCCGGTTTAAGGCCGCGATTGGTGAGCACGCGGGACGGGTGCACCAGACCGGTCACAGAGAGCCCATATTTCAACTCCTTATCCTCAACGCTGTGGCCGCCCACCAGAACCACCTCGGCCTCCCTCATCTTATCCAATCCCCCTTGTATGATCTGGCGAAGAATGGAGAGGTCCATGTCCTTCAGTGGGAAGGCCACGAGATTCATGGCGGTCTTGGGAACCCCGCCCATGGCGTATACATCGCTCAAGGCATTGGCTGCGGCGATCTGTCCGAACATGTAAGGGTCATCCACGATGGGGGTAAAAAAGTCCACGGTCTGGATCAATGCGATCTCTTCACTGATCTTGTACACCGCAGCATCGTCCGCATGTTCCAGCCCCACGATGAGATTGGCGTCCGTGGGGAATTTTAGCCCACAAAGTGCCCGATCCAGGTCCCCTGGGGGTAATTTTGAGGCTCACCCCGAACCTTGAACGGTCTGAGTCAGCCGCAGGGATGTTAATGAACCCATCATCACTCCATAATGGTCGAATTAGAAAGATAATTTCAAAAATTATATACGATTCACCTATTTTGCAAGCCGGAAATTCCGATGGATTCCTTGATTCTTTTCAGTAATTCCGATACATCTCGCCATTGCCATACAAATGCCTTTCTGCTATCTATGGGACGGTGCTCCGGACACCCTCCTTGAGGAATAAAAAGGGAATTCAACGCCTTTAAATCGATGTGAAAAGAGGATAAACATAAAATGGCAGAAGCGATCACGCTCGATCATGGAAGCGGGGGAGAGGCTTCCCGTGAACTCATCGAAGACATATTTTTGAAGTATTTGGGCAACCGTCACTTAGACTGCCTGGATGACAGTGCCGTTGTGGAGGTATCAGGCGTGCGTCTCGCCATGACCACGGACTCCTATGTGGTGGACCCCATATTTTTTTCGGGAGGGAATATCGGGAGCCTCGCAGTCCACGGCACGGTGAATGACCTGGCCATGCAGGGCGCCGAACCCATCTATCTCACAATAGGGCTGATACTCGAAGAGGGGCTTGCGATCGACGCCCTCACCCAAATCATTGAATCCGTGGCTCACGCCGCCGGAGAAGCCGGCGTACAAATTGTGGCCGGAGACACCAAGGTGGTACCGAAAGGACACGTGGATAAGATTTTCATCAACACGGCAGGCATCGGGACCATCAGACGAGGGATCGACGTCAGCAGCGGAAATGCCCAGCCCGGGGACCAGGTGCTCATCAACGGCACCATCGGAGATCATGGCATCACCATTCTAACGCAGCGGGAAGGGCTAAAATTCAAAACGGGTCTGAGCAGCGACAGCGCACCGCTCAATTCCCTTGTCTCTGCCATGTTAAGGCACGCCACCGCGCTCAATGAAATTGCGGACCAGTCCCGGGCGGGAATCACCCTTTTTGAAGAGCGCCTCCCGATTTCAAAGGCCGTCCGAGCGGCTTCCGAGGTCCTTGGACTCGATCCCCTTTACGTGGCCAATGAGGGAAAATGTCTGATCATTGCCGGTCCCGAGGATGCCGAGGCCGTGCTTGGGATCATGAAGAAACATCCGTACGGAAAAGACGCCAGGATTATCGGCGAGGTGTCTGCCGAGCATCCGCGAAGGGCCCTTCTGAAGACCCGCGTGGGCGGGACCCGGATCCTGTCCATGCTCACCGGCGAACAACTGCCGCGAATCTGTTGACGATCAGGCGAACCGGGAACACTGTGGATTCGGTTACATCTCCCAGCCCAGCTTGAAAATATATGCTTCGTCGTACTGCTTCTTCCCGTCGGCGGGCAAATTTACAAAATCATAATTGTATTGAAACGAGGTAAACAGCCCATATTTCAAAGGGAATTTTAAGCCCGTTCTCGTGCGGATCTGATAGTTCTCACCGTCACGCACATCGACTGTCCCATCATCGTGATGGAACCCTTGGAGGATGTCCTCAAAAATCCAGATATCGAAATCCACGTTCCAGTAAGCCGCTACATAGCGACGGTAATCCTTATTCCCGAAATTTTTCATCTTCTTGGAATAGCGTTCGTATACATAGTTGGGGCCCAATGAGATGGAGAGATTCTTCCGGTGGGATTTCCAGAACTGATACCCCGCACCACAGCCGATGTTCCCCTGAAAGGTCAGGTCTTTCAGTTTATCCCTGGCCCCCAGAACATTGCCAAAAAGATACCACTTTTCACTGACATACCGATTATAATGGATTGAGGCCAATCCCTTGTCCTTGCTCACCTCTCCATCATCCTTTTCCCAATGGTACTCCGCATAAAACTTGAGATCGTGGGGAAACTTCGTGAGGGTCAGTTGCCCATCAAAGTCATAGGCTTCTGTATTCGTATTCCCACTGTTTCGACTGGCGCCGGCGCTGACGCTGGCGCCCACTTTCCAGGTTGCCGGCGGCTTGGGGGGATGTAGTTTATTGACTTGAGCCATCTTCACTGGAGAGCCGGGGGTCCCACTTTCCGGCTCAATCATCAATTTGCCGTCCGTTGAGGTAACGACGTTTCCCTTCAAAACCTCCTTGTTATCCAGAACAACCACGAGCGGTTCATCCGTGGTCAACTTGGCCACCTGGCTCCAGTCCACCTTGATGTCCCCCGCATAGGGTGTCTTAAACACCAACTTCCCGGATGAGAGGGACACCACCCGCCCCTGTATCCGGTCCCCGTTTTGCATGATGATTTCATCGGCGGTTGCAACCCGAGCGAAAAGAATAGAACACCCCATGGCAATGAGGAAAATGGCCCATCCTCGGCACCAGTTCCCTTTGGGTGTATGGTTCATTTCATCAAAATGCTCTCCTATCCCCCCTTTTAAAAACAGCTTCATCCTCAAATCCTTTCCATAGAAAATAAAACCCATCCAGAAACAAATGGGCAAATTCAACAAAATATCTTTGCTTTTTACATAGAAGATGCGACCCAAGGCTCCGGGACGCTACCGTCGATCCCATTGGTGAAAACGCGACCACCCTAAAAGAATCGGCGCACCTTGTCAACCGAACCTCACCGCCTGATGCGATGCCGCCTCACAAAGACCTTTCTTTACTCTTTATGCAATTCCTGGTATGAGATAATTTTAATGTGATGGGTTTTTAGACACGGCCCACTAAAAAACCGGGAATTTAGAAAGGAACAACCAATGACATCCAAAAGCAAAACATCGAGATTGGAACAGAAAAGCTTCTGGGAAGACAAATTACAGCAACGGCTAAAGGAACTTGAAGAAAAGGGGCTTTCACCTAAAGAAGCCGCCAAAGACACGACCATTCACTCCTTTCGGGCCAAACTGAGAGAAACGAATAAGCGGCTCGAGGCGATTGAAGCCAAAGAAGAGAAGGTAGAAGAGATGGGCAAGCTCAAGGCCGAGAAACTCGCGGCGCCTAAGAAAGAGAAATCCAAGAAAGGGAAGCAAGCAAAGGGAGAAGACTCTCCCGCTGAAAGCAAGCGTCAGCAGAAGAAAAAGAAAAAACAGGCGGCCAAGAAAAACGAGGACAAGAAGTAGCGGCGAAAGTGCCGTGTCCGCACGGGTACGGCGTAGTCTGTAACTCCTCACATTGGATATTCATCGCGGGAGACGGGCACACATGAAAGCGATGGTGCTGAATACAACCTGCAATCTCAGCGAAAATACGGCCCCCCTTGAAATGGTCGAGACGGCCGACCCCGAACCCAAGGACGGGGAGATCCTGATCAGGGTCTCTGCTTGCGGGGTCTGCCATACGGAACTGGATGAAATCGAGGGACGGACCCCGCCGACCCACTTCCCCATGATTCTGGGGCACCAGGTCATCGGCCGGGTAAAAGAAACGGCGAAGGGGACCGAGAAATTCACTCCCGGAGACCGGGTGGGGGTGGGGTGGATTTTTTCGTCCTGCGGTACGTGTGAACACTGCCGTCAAGGGGAAGAGAATTTGTGCGAGGATTTTCTGGCCACGGGTAGGGATGCCCCCGGCGGATATGCGGAATACATGTGTGTACCGGAGGATTTTGCCTTCAAGGTTCCGGACAGCTTTTCCGATGCCGAGGCAGCGCCGCTTCTGTGTGCAGGGGCCATCGGATACCGATCTCTGAGATTGACGGGCCTGAAAGACGGGCAGCGTCTGGGCCTCACCGGTTTCGGGGCCTCTGCCCACCTGGTCTTAAAAATGGTGAGACACCAGTACCCCCGATCCGAGGTATTCGTTTTCGCCAGGAGCCCGAAAGAGCGGTCGTTTGCAAAAGAACTGGGGGCCGTGTGGGCCGGCGATACGGACGATCCCGCCCCGGCCAAACTGGATCGTATCATCGACACCACGCCTGTCTGGAAACCGGTGGTGGAGGCACTCCATAATCTGAAGAGCGGGGGACGGCTGGTGATCAACGCCATTCGAAAAGAGGAGGTGGACAAGGAGTACCTCCTGCGACTCGACTATCCCACACACCTCTGGCTGGAAAAGGAAGTCAAGAGTGTGGCCAATGTGGCCACGCGAGATCTCAGGGAGTTTATGGATCTGGCGGCCGAGATTCCCATCAAACCCACGGTCCAGGAATTCCCACTGGAGGCGGCCAACCAGGCCCTCTTGGAGCTCAAGGAGCGAAAAATCAGGGGGGCCAAAGTCTTGGTCCTTTGAGCAGGCGGCGACCTCGTAAGTCAAATCTCAAAAACGGCCCTAAAACAATCCCCGGATGGCCCGGCGGTATGGGGGTTGGATGATCCCCTTTTCCGTGATAATGGCTGAAACATATTTCGCAGGGGTGATATCAAAGGCGGGATTCAGTGCCGCCACCCCCGAAGGTCCCAGCGGTTTTCCGCCCAGGGTGTGGATCTCTTCCGGGTCCCTCTCTTCCACGGGGATGGCCTCCCCCGTATTCAATGTGGGATCAATGGTAGACACGGGTGCGGCCACATAAAACGGGATCTTGTGGGCCCTGGCCAGCACCGCCACCTGGTAGGTGCCGATCTTATTGGCCACATCCCCATTCGCGGCAATCCGGTCGGCCCCGGTGATCACCAGATCGATTTTTTTCTGCCTCATGAGCGAGCCCGCCGCGTTATCGGCGATCACCGTCACCGGAATGCCATCCGCCATCAATTCGAAGGTGGTCAGTCTCAACCCCTGGAGCCATGGCCGGGTTTCGTCCGCAATGACCCGGATGTTTTTGTGCTTTTCATGAGCCGCCCGAATCACCCCCAGGGCCGTGCCATACCCCCCCGTGGCCAAGGCGCCTGCATTACAATGGGTCAAAATGGTCGCCCCTTTGGGGATCAGGGTCGCACCAAATTTCCCCATGGTGCGGTTGATCTTTATGTCTTCATCCAATATCTCCTGAGACGCCTCTTTCAAAACCTTCTGAATCACCTCGGGCGGCTCGTCCGCCTTCGCGGCCGCGAGGTCCATCAGGCGGTCGACCGCCCATCCGAGGTTCACCGCGGTGGGCCGGGCCGCCTTCATCTCCCGGGCGATTTGACCCAAGCGTTCCATAAACCGTCGACGGTTCCTGACCCTGATGGATCGTGCCCCCAGGGCCATTCCCATGGCGGCCGCCACACCGATGGCCGGGGCGCCCCGGATCACCATGGTGCGAATGGCCCGAATGATATCCTTATACCCCCGACACGTCACCCATTTTACGTGTCGGGGCAGCTTTCGCTGGTCCACCATTCGGACCCTGTCTCCATGCCATTCGATGGTCGGGATCATCGGCGCACCTCCTAATCGATCAATTCCACCCAGCCGTAGGGATCCGGTTTCTGCCGGTACTGGATGGCCACGATCTCATCATAAAGCCGCTGAGACAATTCTCCCATGTTCCCGTCGGCCACCACGTAGTTTTCGCCCATATAGGTAATCTGTCCTACCGGAGATATGACCGCGGCCGTGCCCGTGCCAAAGGCTTCTTTCAGTCGTCCATCCTTTGCGGCCTGGATCACCTCGTCAATGGTCAGGGGTCTTTCCGACATGTTCAAGCCCCAGTCCTTCACCAGAGTGATCACAGACTCCCGGGTCACTCCGGGGAGAATCGTACCGGTCAGGGGGGCCGTGATCACCTCGTCGTCGATATGGAAGAACATGTTCATGGTGCCCACCTCTTCCACATACTTGCGCTCCTTGGCATCCAGCCACAACACCTGGGTAAATCCCTTTTCCTTGGCCTCTTCTGCAGCCAGAAGGCTGGAAGCGTAATTCCCCGATGTCTTGGCCTCACCGGTTCCGCCCACTGCTGCGCGGACAAAAAAATCCTCCACATAAATCCGGACTGGATTGAGCCCTTCCTTGTAGTAGGCCCCCACCGGACCGATGATAATGTAAAAGAGATAACTCGCTGCCGGGCGGACCCCCAAATGGGGCTCCGTCGCTATCATGGTGGGTCGGATGTACAGGGACGTGCCCGGGCTACTGGGGACCCAGCCCTTATCGAGCAGAATCAACTGCTTCATCCCTTCCATGACCAGTGCCTTATCGACCTCGGGCATGCACAGCCGCTTGGCGGACCGGTTTAATCGCTCGATGTTCTTATCCGGTCTGAAAAGATTGATCCGCCCATCCTCACCCCGGTAAGCCTTGAGTCCTTCAAATACCTCCTGTCCATAATGGAGCACCATGGCGGCCGGATTGATCTGAAGGTCATGTAACGGCTCGATTCGAGGGTCAAACCATCCTCTCGAGGTGTCGTAATTCATGAGGAACATATGATCCGTCATGATGTCCCCGAATCCGAGCTTGGATTCATCGGCGGGTTTTGCTTTCAACTGATCCGGACTGGCTTTTGTTGTTTTGATTTCCATTGACGTCTCCTTAAAAATGCAATTTCTTTAAAGTAAAGTCGGGGAACCGTCCGAGGCGTTTGGACCCCTGAGAGAGTCCCCCACTGAATCATTTTATTCTTTTGATGAACACGCAGTGCCAGTCCCTTAAAAAGGGCGTGACGGTCTCTTTTGGAAACCCGGTTAAATCGAAATGAGCGTGTAGGCCCGGGTGCCGACGCCCAATGACTCGGCGTGCGCCAACTGAACCGACCAGTCGATCTTCGGATACACCCCTCGGAATTTATCTTCCCCCGGCGCCGTGTGATCCGTGAGACACGCGCCGGGCACTGCGGCCTGTTTGTTCACCAGATCGACGGCAGCCTGATCGATGGCCACCGGATCTCTTGAGGCCAGGATACCGATGTCGGGAACAATGGGGGCATCGTTGTGAGGATAGCAATCACACGCCGGCGAGATATCCGTGAGAAAATTAACAAAAAAGGACTTTTCCGCTTTTCCCTTCAAAACGGCCAACGTATATTCCGCCATCTTTTCTTGAAAAACCGCGATATCCGCACTCCACTGGACATCAATGGCGCCATTGGGACATATGAGAATGCACTCCCCGCAGCCGACGCATTTCTCCGGATGAATAACCGCCTTTTTGTCCTCCAGCGATATGGCGCGCTGTGCGCAATGGGCCACGCACTCACCGCACCCCACACACGTCTTCGGTTTCACTTTCGGACAAAGATCCGAGTGCTGGTCCAGTTTCCCTTTTCTGGATGCGCACCCCATGCCCAGGTTCTTGATGGTCCCCCCGAAACCGGAAAGCTCGTGACCCTTGAAATGGGCGATGCTGATCAACGCGTCGGCCTCAACAATATCTTTTCCAATATAGGCGGTCTTCACATGCGCCTGATCGATCTTCACCTTTGAATAGGAAGCGCCCCTGAGCCCGTCCCCAATGATGATGGGGGCGTTTACCACAGAGTGGGCAAACCCGTTTTGTACGGCTGTTTCGAGGTGGGACACACTGTTCCCACGCGTACCCGCATACAGGGTATTGGCGTCTGTGAGAAAGGGAAAGGCCTCCAATTCCTTGAGCCGATCCACCACCGGCCGAATCAGGAGGGGACGGATAAAGGCGGTGTTCCCCTTTTCACCAAAATGAAGCTTAATCGCCACCAGATTGCGGGACCCCACCGTCTCCTCTAATCCCGCTTCCGTCATCAAACGCATCAGCTTAGATGGAAGATTTTCCTTAAAAGACGTTCGCAGATCTGAGAAATACACCTTGGCTTCTACCATTCAAACCCTCCTCAGCAGAATTTATGGTAGGGATGGGAGCGGCCCGTCGGAAATCCTTGACCCCATGCCTTTCGTATTCTCCTTTGGTCCCCACCACTTTTGGCAAGAGTTTAGAGATTTCAGCCCCTTCTGTCAAGAGACATGAAAATGAAATTGGGAAAATGGCTTTGGTGTTCGATACGGCTTAATTCGTCCGTTACGTCGGCGTTGAAACGGGGTATTGCGCCGCATTTTTCATTGACAAACCTCGGCCGAGCGATTATTGATTTTATGCAAAAGACATGTTATGTTTGGCGTTCTGTGGTGGAAAATACCTGCGGACCCGTTGAGTTTCCATCAGGGGTCGGCGATCCCATTTGGTGCCTGTAGACGACATATAGAGAAACGATTCAGCCATGAAAAGAAAATCCGTGTTCTTTCTTGTTTTGCTTGCGGGAATGATTTTTAGTGCCTTCTCGACCGCTTTCGCAGAAGGTCCGAAGAAAATTCTGAGTATCGAGGCGTATGATATGCTCAATACGGTTCCCGATACCTACCTCATCGATGTCCGAACCCGCGCCGAATACCAGTTCGTCGGCCATCCCATCAATGCCTACCTCTTCCCTTACGTATTTTTCACCGGTCAATTAAAAAAATCAGAAGACACATTTGCCTACGCCATGGAGGAAAAAAACAAGGCATTTGTAGAAGAAATCAGTAAGGTCTTTAAGAAGACGGACAATTTGCTGATCATCTCTCGCGACGGCACCCGGAGCGCGCTCGCGGCCGAGTCGCTCATAAAGGCCGGGTTTAAAAATGTCTATGACGTGGTGAATGGGTTTGAAGGCCCTGAGTTTCCGCATTTTAAGGACAGCGATAAACAGAAGTTTTATCATCAACTCTCCAATCGAAATAAAATACAATGCTTCAGCCTTAGGCGACATTATGGTTGGCAATGGTGGGGGCTTCCCTGGACCTATGAGATCAATCCGAAATTCGTCTATCCCCCGGACCTGAGCCCGGCCAAGAAAAAATAGGGAGGTCAAACATGGATTCGGAAGAACTGGTTAAACTCATGAAAGAGGTGGAGGAAAAAGGCGTGGGGTGGGACGCTGTTCAGGAAAAGACCAAAGTATCCAAACAGATCCTCGACCTCTATGTCAACTCGGGCCCGGTGCCTGTGACGTTGATCAACAACATGAAAAGCCTTTTGGAGACCCCGAGCGAATAAGAAATGATTTAAAATCCACTCACCGAATTCCATCCGACCGGTTTCAAAGGGTTCAGGTTGAGGGAACCCCTTTATTTCAAGGAACGATGTTGGATTCGGTGTGACATAGTTATGATCCAGTGAAAGGAGGCATCACATGGCCGATCTGTTGCACGTAACAGACGGAAACTTTGAAGAGGAAATTATACAGTCGGAACTCCCCGCCATGGTCGATTTCTGGGCCGAATGGTGCGGCCCCTGCAAAATGGTGGGGCCCGTGGTTGAGGAACTGGCCAAGGAATATGAGGGGAAAATAAAGATAGCCAAGATGGATGTGGATCAGAACCGTGAAACCCCTGCCAGATTCGGTATCCGAAATATTCCCACGCTCATTCTTTTCAAAAACGGCGAGGTGGCCCAGACCATTGTGGGGGCCTATCCCAAGGACCATCTTGACGCAGAATTGAAGAAATTACTCTGAGCAAGATGATGCCAACCCGTCAACCCCGTCAGCGTAAGAGGGCGGGGTTTTTATTTGGGATGACCTGACCCATGCCTGCCAGATTTTTCCGCGCGAAAGCCGCGTGGTCTCTTTGCGCCATCTGTATCCTGTTATTACTCAACGGGTGTGCATTGTGGCATGAGCTCTTTGGTGAAGAAGAGTTGACACCAGCGGAACTCATGAGCGACGGCCTTGAGAATTACCGGGACGGCAAATTCAAAGCGGCCAGTGAACTCTTTCAGAAGATAAAGGATCGATACCCGTATAGTAAGTATGCCGTTGAGGCCGAACTCAAGTTGGCCGATTCGCTCTATGAAAGGGATCTTTTCGAAGAAGCCTATGATGCCTATAAGGAGTTTGAACGGCTCCATCCCAGAAATCCAAATATTCCATACGTGATTTTTCGGGAGGGCATGTGCTTTTTCAGCCGATCGAAGACCGTTGACCGGGACCAGTCCCAAACCTACAAGGCCAAAGAGGAGTTTGAGCGGCTGATCAAGCGCTTCCGGAACAGCCCGTATACGGAACGGGCCCGAAAGAAGCTGAGGGACTGCTACGTGAATATGGCCCGTCACGAAATTTACGTGGGGAATTTTTACTTCAAGATGGGAAAATTTCAGGCGGCCATGGACCGCTATGTTTATGCCATCGAGCATTACCCCGACCTGGGGCAATACCATGAGGCCCTTGAACAGATCAAACTGTGCAAGGAACAAGCCATCAAGATGGAGGCGGAAAAGAAAACATGGTGGGGGAAATTAAAGCGACTTTTCATTGATTAAACTATAGAGTGCCTCCATCGCCTTACTGAGGTTTTCGGGTCGGTCCCCCCCGCCTTGGGCCATGTCGGGTCTGCCCCCGCCTTTTCCGCCCACAATACCCGATAATTGCCGGATGATATCCCCCGCTTTGAACCGGTCGGTTAAATCAGCAGTAATCATGCAGGTTAAAATGGCCCGGTTTTCCACTCGGGCGCCCAGGAGCACGATTCCTGACCCCAACTTATCCCGTATGCGGTCGCCAGCTTCCCTCAGGTCTTTGGGCGATGCGGCCTCCATTTCCCGGGCCAGTACCTTAACCCCGGCCACTTCCTGAATGCCGGAGAGGATGTCCTCGGATCTTTTGGTCAGCAGTTTCCCTTTAAGCGATTCAATTTCCCGATCCTTCGACTTGTGCTCATTCAAGAGCCGATGGATCCGTTCTTCCACCTCTTCAGGCGTTGCTTTTAGAAGAGAAGCGGCGGACATCAGGGTCCGCTCCACTCTCTGATCATGCAAGAGGGCCGCCTCACCGGTGCGGGCCTCTATACGCCGCATGTTGGCGGCCACGGCGCCCTCACTGGTAATGCGGAACAATCCGATGTCACCGGTGCGGGCCACATGGGTGCCCCCGCACAGTTCCTTGCTGACCCCCTCGTCCACCTGAACAAGCCGGACCGTATCGCCGTACCGCTCTTCAAAAATGGCCATTGCACCCGTCTTCATGGCCGCTTCCCTGGACATGAGGTCGGTTTTCAAGGGCAAATTCTTGCGGATGTGCCGATTCACCAGCAATTCGATCTCCCTCAGCGTTTCCGGGTCCACCTGGGCAAAGTGGCTGAAATCGAATCGAAGCCTCTCAGGGGACACCAGAGATCCCGCCTGTTTCACATGTTCTCCCAGCACCTCTCTCAGGGCCGCATGAAGCAAGTGAGTAGCCGAATGGTTGCAGGCGGTGGCCCTTCGTCTTTCCTCATCGACCTCTGACCGGAGCACCTGTCCGAACCGGAGGGACCCCGCCTCCACGACCCCCCTGTGGGCAATCAGGCCCGTCCCATACTTCACCGTATCGGTCACGCGGAAGCGGTTCGTCCCGTCCAGAAGCACACCGTTATCTCCGACTTGTCCCCCGGATTGGGCATAAAAGGGCGTCTCGTCCAGCACCACCTCGGCCGAGTCACCCTTTTTAACCGAATCGACCTGGGTGTCATTGCCGACGATGGCCAGCACGCGGCCTCGTGCGCTCAGGGTATCATATCCCACAAAGCGGCTGGATATTCCACGAGACGACAGGTCCCTGAATGCACGGGGAATCGCCTCATCTCCGCTCCCCTTCCAAGACTCCTGAGACAAGCGCCGCTGGCGGGTCATGGCCTCCCGATAACCGGCCACATCCACATTGAGGGCTTCATCCCGCGCCACGTCTTGAACAATGTCCAAAGGAAGCCCGTAGGTATCGTAGAGCTTGAACACGACCTCGCCGGGAAGGGTGTCGCCACCCGCACCCTTGAGACGGTGGATCTCATCCTCCAGGACTTTCATGCTGTGGGTGAGGGTTTCGGTGAAGCGTCGTTCTTCGTTTTCCACGATCCCTCGGATAAACGCCTTTTCCCGGATCAGTTCCTCGTAGTCACGACCCATGGTATCGATGACCGCATCGCATATGGCCCGGAGAAACGGTTTCTTCATGTCGATCACCTGTCCGAAACGGATCGCCCGCCGAATAATTCGCCGCAACACATAGCCCCGACCCTCGTTGGAGGGCATGATCCCGTCACCGATCAAAAACGCCACGGCGCGCGCATGGTCCGAAATGACCCGGAAGGCCACATCCTGGCGCCGATCCGCGCCATATGAATGGGGAGAGAGGGATTCTATGGCCCCGATGATCTCCTTGAAAAGATCTGTTTCATAATTTGAAGTGACGCCTTGAACCACGGCTGCGAGCCGCTCCAGCCCCATCCCGGTATCGATGTTGGGCTTCGGGAGCGGCGTGAGGGTCCCGTCCTGGCTTCGATCAAACTGGGTGAACACCAGATTCCATATCTCGAGATAACGGTCACAATCACATCCGGGGGCACACTCCGGTTTCCCGCATCCCACAGAAGGCCCCTGGTCAATGTGGATTTCAGAGCATGGCCCACAGGGCCCCGTTTCCCCCATGGCCCAGAAATTATCTTTCTCCCCCAGTCTGACGATCCGCTCGGGAGGGATACCGATCTCCTTTTCCCATATGGTGTAGGCCTCGTCGTCCTCCTTATACACGGAAACGTGAAGCTTATCCGGAGGGAGCTTGTAGCCTTCGGTGAGCAATTCCCAACCCCAGGCAATGGCCTCTTCCTTGAAGTAGTCTCCAAAAGAAAAATTGCCCAACATCTCGAAAAAGGTGTGATGCCGCGGTGTGTACCCCACATTTTCCAGGTCATTATGTTTTCCACCGGCCCGCACGCACTTCTGGGATGTGGCGGCCCGGGTGTATCCCGGCTTTTCGTCACCGAGAAAAGCGCCCTTGAACTGAACCATTCCCGCATTGGTGAACAACAGGGTGGGATCGTCCCTCGGGACGAGGGAAGAACTGGTCACGATCCGGTGCTCGTGGGCCTTAAAAAAATCCAAAAACCTTTCTCTGATTTCTCTAAAATTCATCATGGCATTCGTCTCTTCGCTTCACACAACATCCGGTATAGGCAGACGGTTTTAGATCATTTCTCATTTTTTTGTTTCTTCTCTTCGGGTTCATCCGCATCCTTCTCAGGCCTCAGATCGGTCTGTTCCCTTATCAGCCGGGCGATTTCATCCCTGATGTCCGTATTTTCTGCCAAGAATCGCTTCACATTCTGCCGCCCCTGCCCAATTCGGTCTTCCTTGAAGGAAAACCAGGCACCGCTCTTATCTACAATACCGAGGGAGACCCCCAGATCCAGGATGTCGCCTTCCTTGGAAATCCCCTCACCGTAGATAATATCGAATTCGGCATCCTTGAATGGGGGGGCCACCGGGTTTTTCACCACCCGGACCCGGGTCCGGTTCCCCACCACCTGGTCTCCTTCTTTGATGGCCCCGATACGGTGATATCGAGACGTTGCGTGGCATAGAACTTGAGGGCATTTCCGCCGGTGGTGGTCTCCGGATTGCCGAACATGACCCCGATCTTCATTCGGATCTGATTGATAAAGATAACGGTGGTCCTGGACTTGCTGATGGTGGCGGTCAGTTTTCTGAGCGCCTGTGACATGAGCCGGGCCTGAAGGCCCACATGGTGGTCCCCCATTTCCCCTTCAATTTCGGCCCTGGGCACCAGTGCAGCCACGGAATCAATGATCAAGGCATCGATGCCCCCGCTTCTCACCAAAATCTCGGCAATATCCAGGGCCTGCTCCCCCGTATCCGGCTGTGAGACCAGGAGGCTGTCCACATCCACACCGAGCTTTCTGGCGTACGTCACGTCCAGGGCATGCTCGGCATCCACGAATGCCACCATCCCACCCGCGGCCTGTGCCTCTGCCGCGATGTGGAGGGCCAGGGTGGTCTTCCCCGAAGACTCCGGGCCGTATATCTCCACAACCCGTCCGCGCGGTACCCCGCCCACGCCGAGGGCCAGGTCGAGGGCCAGGGAACCGGTGGAGATGGCCGCCACATCGAGGACCTTTTCCTCACCCAGCTTCATGATGGAACCTCGACCAAACTGCTTCTCTATCTGAGAAATGGCGTAATCAACTGCTTTCTCTCTGTCCATGGGGCTTCCTCCCTCTATGTTCGATCCATCGATTCTGACATCTTATCTGTTTCGGCATGGTCGCGGGATGAATGGGTTCCATTGACGACACATGCGCATTTCGACTGATGGGACTCATCCCTCAAGCGGCCATTCGGCCAGTTGCGTATATACCGCCCCGTCGGGTCTCAAGTCACTCCTGAACAACGCCAGTTTATCCAGGGTACAAACGGGACTGGTCAGACTTTCGTACACCGCCATCAACCCATCCAGTTCTTCTGAAGACCGGGCACCCTTTGAAAATCGTCCCAAGGTGAGATGCGGATTAAATGCCCGTTTCTCCCGCTGGACGCCGAAGGGTTCAAGCGTATCTTGCAGTTCGTCCCTGAATGCGCCCATCTCCTTTACATCGCCATCCAGCCCCAACCAGAGCACGCGAGGATGACGGCGATTGCCGAACCGTCCCATGCCACGGATCATGAGTTTGAACGGCCCCTGACACCGACACACGCTTCCGGTGCTCTCCAGAATCGAGGGGAGTTCTTCCGGGGCGATGCTCCCGAGGAAAACCACGGTCAGGTGGATGTTTTCGGGCTTGACCCACCGGACCCTCAGTGAGGAGCGTTTCAGTTCGTCTGAAACCCTACACACCACGTCCTTCATGTCAGGCGGCAGTTCAAATGCCAGGAAGGAACGGATACCCATTGAGGTGCCTTCTGATCCAGTCCAGGGCCATGGCGGCACTGTTCTGTTTCACCTGCTCTCTGTTGCCCCGAAAACGATAGCCTTTGGAATAAAGCCCATCCCCCTGGCTCAATCCCAGGTAAACCGTGCCCACCGGTTTTTCCTTGCTGCCGCCCTCCGGACCGGCAATGCCGGTGACGGCCAGGCCCAGGTGACTCCCCGTCCGGCCACGGACGCCCTTTGCCATCTCCTGTGCGGTTTCTGCGCTCACCGCCCCATGTTGTTTCAGCGTCTCTTCATTGACATCGATCAGTGCCGTTTTTAAATGATTGCTGTATGCGATGACGCCCCCTTCGACATAGCGCGAGCTCCCAGGTACGTTGGTCAACCGATGACCGATGAGCCCGCCCGTGCACGACTCGGCCAGGGCGACGGTTACCCCCTTTTCCAAAAGAAGCCGTCCCGCCACGGCTTCCATGGTTTCACCCTGCGTGCTGAACACATAGGCGCCGAGTATCTTTTTTATTTCCCCGGCCACCGCATCAAGGCGGGCGGTGACAACCTCTTCACCTGAACCCTTCAGACTCAACGTGATATGTGTTTCGGGAAAATTGGGATAAAATCCCAGAATCACGCCTTCGGTCTTCGGCTTGATATGACGGAGGCGCTGGGCGA